>DYVS01000071.1:0-29441 GCA_020743075.1 Butyricimonas virosa
TGTCCCTCTTCACGTCTGTAATCGGGTTAAAAGTTATTGCCGGAAAACATTATGCGGTTGTTGACAGTGATTATCACCATATGGGGGAAACCGGACACATGATGCGGTGCCCTTACACGGTAATTAAGGGAAATGATGCAGGGGAAGTACTGACGGCCCCGGTCGATGTTGTTGGTTATACCTGTTTGGAGCAGGACATTCTCATGAGGGAAATGCCTGAAAGTCTGTCTGTCGGGGATGTGATACAGTTCAGGAATGTGGGAGGTTATTCTATTGTTTATAAACCTCCGTTTATCCAGCCGAATTGTCCTGTCATGGCGTTGACGGAAGAAGATGCGGTCGTGGAGATAAAACGTGCGGAAACATTTGATGATATTTTTCAAACATTCAAATTCGAATAAGAAATGGGAAAATTAAGAGATATAACGATTTTAATGTCTGCAACAAGTTCTCCGTCAATGCCCGGAGTATACAAGAGTCTGAAAAATAACGGGGAGCGTCGTATAAAGGTCGTTGGCGCGGATATGAGTTCCGATCCTAGTGCAAAATATATCGTGGATGTATTTTATCAGGTTCCGCCTGTTGATGCCCTGGATTATGTAGATGTAATACTGGATATTTGTAAAAAAGAGCATGTCGATATATACTTTCCAAGTATATCTGCCGAAGTGACAAAGGTGGCGGAACGCAAGGTTGAATTTGAAGAAATTGGGACGATATTGTCTATTTCGAATCTTGAGTCGGTAAATATCGCGAATAATAAACTATATGCTTATCGGGAATTGGAGAAAGCCGGGATTCCGGTTCCGAGATATTATGCCGTCCGTTCCGTGAAAGATTTTATTGAAGGATGTAAATATATGGGATATCCGGAAAAGCCGATTTGTATTAAGGTGGTAAACGGTAGCGGTAGCCGGGGAGTAAGGATTATTGATGCAAATAAGTCTCGTTATGAGATTTTTGCATACGAGAAACCGAATAGTTTTTATACTTCATACGAGGATATGCTTGCCGTTTTGGAGAGTGCTTTACGGCTTGAGGAAATGATGTTGGTGGAATATATGCATGGCCCGGAGTTTACGGTTGACTTGTTGGCTGAAAGAGGGAAAGTCCTGTATATTGCCGGGCGGGAAAACGTGGTCAGCCTGATGAGTATTGCTCAGGAGAGTGTGATCAAAAAGGATGTGCATGCCTATCAAGTCGCTTCGGACATCGTGGAACTGCTACAAATGGATGGAAATGTTGGCTTTGATTTTATGAGGAATGAAAAGGAGGAAGCTGTTATCATGGATATTAACCCCCGGACGACGGCGACTTTATCCCTTTTGGCGGCAGGGGGATTGAATCTTAGGTATTTAAGAATTAAACAATTGTTGGGAGAGACTTTACCTCAGGTTGAGGTGGTGTATGGGACACGCATAAAGCGTCGTTACGGTGAAATCTTTACAAATCCTAATGGGGAAAAAATAGATTTTTGATATGAAAAGGCTATTGGTATTTGCGCCGCATCCTGATGATGAGATCTTGGGGTGTGGGGGAACGATAATAAAAAATATTCAACAGGGAAATGAGGTGTACGTGTGTGTGGTGACAAGGGGGTATCCGCCTTATTTTGACATTGAACGGATAAATAAGAACGTGGAGGATGCAGTGGCTTGTCATCAATTCATAGGTATAAAAAAGACCTTCTTCCTAGATTTTCCGGCAGTTCAATTAGAGTCTGTCAATCGGTTTGATTTGAACGGAAAGGTATTGGATGTGGTCAAAGAGGTTATGCCGGATGAGGTGTATATCCCGCATTACGGAGATATGCAAAAAGATCATAGTGTGGTTGCTGATGCATGTATGGTGGCTTTGCGCCCGAAATATAAGCCGCAAGTAAAAAGGATCTTGGGATATGAGACGATGTCGGAAACGGATTGGAATACTCCCAACGTGCAGAATGCATTTATACCGAATGTTTTTGAAAATATAAGTGATACGCTTGAATTGAAAAAGAAAGCCTTGTCTTTTTTTAGTTTGCAGGTAAGTCCGTTCCCCGATGCCCGGTCGGAAGGGGCGATAGATGCATTGGCCAAATATAGGGGGGCTTTGATGCATTGGAATGCGGCGGAAGCGTTTATGCTTATCAGAGAATTAAAATAATCCTGTATGTATAGGTATGTTAAGCAGGTGTTTGATTTTGTTTCAGCGTTATTGCTGTTGGTCGTGTCCAGTCCTTTGCTTTTCGTTTTGGTGATATTGGTCCGGCTGAACTTGGGTTCTCCTGTTTTTTTTACTCAAGAGAGGACCGGTAAAAAGATGCGGCGTTTTAAATTGATAAAGTTTCGAACCATGACGAATGCTTGTGATTCTTCCGGGAAGCTTTTGCCGGATCATCAGAGAGCCACGAGATTCGGGCGATTCCTACGCTCTTCTTCTTTGGATGAACTACCCGAATTGATCAATATTATTAAAGGTGATATGTCTGTTATCGGGCCTCGCCCGTTACCTCCTAGATATGATAGCTATTATTCTGGATATGAGAAAAAACGTTTCGACGTGAGGGGAGGATTGATTACTCCTGATTCTGTTGACAGGAATCCTATCATATCTTGGGATAAGCAATTGGAATATGAGGCCAATTACGCAGAAAGGGGTGGTTTATTATTGGATTTAAAGATCATGGTGGGGGTGTTCAGAATTCTTTTCAAGCGAAATACAACGGGGTATGGCAGTTTTGAACGGAGGTCCTTGGATGTTGAACGCAGCAGTATTAAAGGGGATTAAGACATGGTGGTTGATTCCGACGTTTTTTGTCGTGGCATAGGTGATAATGTTATCAAGGAGATAAAATAATAAATTAACTTTTGGGAGGTTTGCTCTCAATAATAATACGTGTTGACATGAAAGATATTGCGATATACGGGGCTGGCGGATTCGGTCGGGAAGTACTTACCCTAGTGGAAGAAGTGAACCGGGATAGAAAAGAATATAATTTTATCGGTTTTTTTGATGACGGTAAGAAAAAGGGGGAGGTTGTTAATAATTACCCGGTCATTGGGAATATTGATGTTTTAAATAGTTGGGAAAAACCTCTTTTTTTAATTATTGCCTTGGGGAATCCGGGGATAAAGAGGACCGTTTTTGAGAAAATCCATAATTCAAATTTATCTTTTCCCTCTTTAATTCATCCTTCTGTGTTGATTGGTGATAGTCAACGGGTAAAGATTGAAGACGGTTGTATTGTATGTGCAGGAAACATTCTCACAGTGAATATTGTCGTCCACAAGTTTGTGATTTTGAATTTGGGTTGTACCGTGGGGCATGACACGGATATCGGGGAGTTTTCTTCTTTTATGCCTTCGGTAAATATATCCGGAGACGTGATTATAGGCAGGGAAGTTTATGTGGGAACTGGAGCTAAAATAATAAACCAGTTGTCTGTGGGGATGGGTACGGTTATCGGTGCAGGAGCTGTGGTGACGAAATCCTTACCGGAAAGGTGTACTGCCGTGGGGATTCCCGCAAAAGTGATCAAGTAAAATAATATTCCATTTGAAACGTTTTTATACAGGTATCAGCGTAAGATATTGATGTAGTGTAATGAATAATAAACGAATTTATCTTTGCCTTGCACATATGTCAGGTAAAGAACAAGCTTTTATCCAGGAGGCTTTCAATACGAACTGGGTGGTACCTTTGGGGCCGAACGTGAACGGTTTCGAGGAGGATTTAAAAAGGTTTGTGGGTGATAACAAGGAGGTGGTTGCGCTCTCTGCCGGAACGGCGGCGATACACTTGGCGTTGCTGGCTTGCGGTGTCGGGGGGGATGACGAGGTGATCGTACAGTCGTTCACATTCTGTGCTTCGGCTCATCCCGTGACTTACTTGGGGGCAACCCCGGTTTTCGTGGACTCGGAACCGGATAGTTGGAATATGGACCCGGTGTTGCTTGAAGAGGCGATAAAGGACCGAATCGTTCAAACGGGTAAGAAACCGAAAGCGATAGTCCCGGTTTATCTTTACGGGATGCCGGGACGGGTAGATGAAATTATGGCGATAGCGGATAAATATGAAATCCCGGTGATCGAGGATGCGGCGGAAGGGTTTGGGAGTCGTTTTGACGGTCGTGTTTGCGGGACATTCGGGCAGTACGGGGTGTTGTCGTTCAACGGGAACAAGATGATCACCACTTCAGGCGGGGGAGCCTTGATCTGCCCGGACGAGGAGGCGAGAAAGAAGATCATGTTTTACGCCACGCAGGCACGGGAGGCTTATCCTTACTACCAGCATGAAAAGATCGGTTATAACTACCGGATGAGTAATATCTGTGCGGGAATCGGTAGGGGACAGATGACGGTGGTTAACGAGCATATAGCCCACCACAAGCACGTGCAATCGTTGTATCGAGAATTGTTCGGGGGCATGGAAGGGATAACCCTCCACGAGAACCCGTCTTCCCGTTATGATAGTAACTTTTGGCTTTGTACGGTCATGTTTGACCCGGATTTACACGTTAAAGGGGAGGAAAATATTTACGAGCAGGCCGTTCAAGGGACGGTGGGAGGAATGGGTGGCTTTACCCATGCGGCCTTGGCATTACATACAGCTTGTGAACCCAATCGTAACGTGGAGGCAATGCGGGTTGCGTTGGATGTTGCCAATATTGAGAGTCGTCCGCTGTGGAAACCGATGCATTTACAGCCCATTTATGCAAATAACCCGTATTACGTTAATGGAATTAGTGAATCATTGTTTCGATGTGGTTTATGTTTGCCAAGTGGTCCGTGTGTTACTGATGATGATGTAAGGTATATTGTAGAACAAATTCGACAGAATTTATATTAGGAAGAGGTGAAGTTTTGAAAAGGATATAGAAGTAATACTATTTTTGAAAAAGGGTATAGCGAAAGTGATTTACACTTTGGTTATGCCCTTTTTGTTTCTAGATGGTTTTGCCATAGAGCGTTTTATCGTTAAGAAGGTCATCTTGCGGGATTTAAAAATAATCGTTATGAAAGAAACAAATGATCAGACGAAAGGTCTCATGAGAGACTGTTTTTTTGTGCGTCAGGGGGAACGTAGGGAAAGATGTTTTTACTCGGAGATATTGTACGTGGAAGCTTCGGGGTGTTATTGTTATATTTATCGTCGGGATAAACCCCGGTTGTCGATAGCTCATCCTCTCTTAATGTTGGAACCTTTTCTGCCGGAGGAGATGTTTAAGCGGGTACATCGAAGTTATATCGTGAATCTTTGCGAGGTGGATGGCTTTATAGGGAAAGCGCTTTGTATCGGGAAGAATGTGCTTCCGATTAGTCCTCCTTACCGGACAGAGGTATTCGGGTGTTTTGATTTTTGGGATATCGTGAGAAAGAAAAAGGGGCAAGAGGGTAAGGAAATGTAGGGAATTCGTTGTTAACTATTCTTGTGGGATGGCCTTGTTCCATTACGCTTTGTATTGTCGGTTTATTTTTTTATTTTTGTTGGTAGTAATCAAGGAAGAAATATATATATGAAATCCACGAAAGAGTACATAGAATTGTTGAAGGAGTTTAAAAACAAGGAAGCGGGACATTATGCAATATCCCGTATCGGGATTTTCGGTTCTGTGGCTAGGGGAGAGCAAACGGAGGAGAGCGATGTGGACGTGTGCATAGAGTGTCCTCCGATGGGATTGTTTCGTCTTGGAAGTATGAAAAATGCCTTAGAACAATTGTTTGGATGTCGGGTAGATATTGTGCGTTTGCGGGATCATATGAATGCTTTTTTGCGGGAACGAATAGAGAAGGAGGGTATTTATGTGTGATAAGCGACTTGTGTTATCTGAAATCGGACAAATTATAGAAACTATTGATGTTGTTTTAAGGCGTACGAGGGATATTCGTATATTAAATGATTTTCTGCTTTCGGAATCAGGAATGATCCTGTTAGATAGTGTTTGCATGAAGTTGATCGCTATCGGGGAAAGTGTGAAAAAATTGGATCGTTTGACAAATAAGGATTTACTAAGAAATTATTCTACTGTGGATTGGAAGGGAGTTATGGCGATGCGAGATATAATTGTTCATCATTATTTCGAGATAGATGCGGAAATCGTTTTTCAAACAATACATGATGATTTGCCGTTATTGCGAGAGGTGCTTTTTCAAGTAAAAGGTGATATGGAGTTATCTAGAATGTAGAAAGAGAGGCTAAAATTTAAGGTGTTTTTTCTGAAAAAATAGTAGAGATAAAATACTTGATAATAAGGGTGTGACGAGAGTGTTAGGACTTTTGTCATGCCCTTTTCATTTTCTTATGCATGATTTTAGTTTTGGCATTTTAGTTTTTTTGCGAGTATTGATAATTGTGAGTGGAGAAAAAAGTCCGTTCAGATGAATTTTCCTGTCATTCGGATGATAAATGAGTGTGTTCGGATATTATGGTTGGTAACGGGTGTTCTGGGGTGTACTTTTGGTATATCAAATTTAAAAACAAAAGATTATGGGTGTATTACAGAACGTGATTAGGGAGATCGGTGACATCGTGAACCGGTTGTCAGTTTCTTCGAAAGAAAAGCAGAAGATTCAGGAGGAGATTCAGTCTTTAGTGTATCGTTACAAGAGTGTGCTGGTGCGGGAACAGTCGGCGGCGGTGGGGGAAGAAGCCCGGGGAAATTGGTTGCAGAGGTCTTGGCGGCCCATCGTGATGTTGGCGTTTGCGGTGGTGATTCTGTCGGGGATGTTCATGGAATCGACGTTGTTGTCCGATAGTTCCCGTTTGTGGGATTTGCTGGAGATCGGGCTTGGCGGTTACGTGATCGGGAGAAGCGGGGAGAAGGTGACGGATTGTTTGTTGTCAAGGAAATGGAAGTAAAATGTGGTGCCATGGAAATTATTGAAAATTTGTTGTTCGGGGATAACGTGACGTATTTGCAGTGTTCAAAGTGTAAGGTGAAATTATCTCGTGTGGATACAATTGTTTTACATAGTACGGTTGGAGCCGGGGCGATTTCATCGGCACTTTATTTGTGTAGGCCGGACACGAGTGTTTCCGCTCACGTGGTGGTTGGAAGGGACGCGGAGATTTTCCAGTTGTTACCTTTTGACGTGAAGGCTTGGCACGCCGGGAAGAGTTTTCATGCCGGGCGGGTGAACTTGAATGATTGTTCGATCGGGATCGAGCTGGATAATGCCGGGGAGTTACAACGTGTGGGAGATCGGTATTATTCGAGTTTCGGGCGGGAATATTCTCCCGATCAGGTGTACACGACGGAAGAAGAGGGGAGGGCGAGGTACTGGCATTCTTTTACCGAGGGGCAGTTCGCAGTCACGGAGGAGATCTGTCGTTTGTTGAAAGCGTGTTACGGGATCAAATACTTGGTGAGACACTCGGACATCACCTCTCGAAAGACGGATCCGGGGCCGGCGTTTCCCTTCGATGAGTTAAGAAAAAGATTGAAATTTTAGTAATGAAAAAAGGAGGTAAGTATGGCTTGTTGTTATTCAAATCTGTTTAATCGTTTGTCGGGGCGGGTGGGACGTGTTATTTACTATCAGGTAGGGGATCATCTTTATGCGAGAGCTGCTCCGGGAAAGGTGAAGGATTGTCGTTCGGAGTTGCAATTGTATTACCGGGAGAGGATGAGGAAGACGGCGACTTTTTACGGGGTGATCCGGCAGACATGGCTGGCCCGAATTTGGCAGATGTTGGGCGTGGTGGAACGTCGCTCGGGATATACTCTTTTCCTGCAAGCTAACATGCGGGCGTTTAACGGGGAGGGGTTGCTGTATGATCTCGTGCATTTCAGTGCAGGGAACTTGTTTTTACCGAGTGACTTGCAGGGATGTCGGGAGGACGATAAGGTTCGCTTGACGTGGAAGAATGAAAACGTGGTGCGGGATGAGCGTTTAGGGGACGAGTTGTGGTGCGTGGTGATGATGGAAGACATGAGGTTTCGGATTCTAACTCCCGAGGCGATCGGGAGTGTTCGGCGGGATGAGAGTGCGGAGATTGAACTCTCGGAAGAGCGGGGGAAGAGGATTCACTTGTATTGTTTTTTCGGTTCGGTAAACAGGTGTGATTTTTCGGAGAATTTGCATTTAGTATTGTGATTTATATGTTTCTTTTAAATTTTAAGATTATGGCTTTATTTAAATCATTTGTATTGGGGGAAGTGAGAAAATCAGTGGCAAATATCACGATGTATTCGGGTGCAAACGGGTATAGTATTGCCCGGGGAAAGAGGAGCACGATGCGTAATCCCAAAACTCCCGGGCAGTTGGCGCAACGAGCGAAGATGAAAGCGTTACAAAAGGTTTCGCTGTATTTTGCTCCGGTGGCAGAACTCGGTTTCCCGGGAAGAAAGGCGGGAAGTACGTTTTATAACGCCTTCGTGAAAGCGAATATGCAGGCCGTTACGGTTGACGAGGAGTATAATCCCACGATTGACTACGAGAAGATCGTGTGTGCCGAAGGGAGTTTGCAGGATGGGACGCTGGCTGCGGCGTTGAACGAGGAGCAAAATATAGTAACAATTACCCAGGAGGCACAAAGTCGTTGGTCGGTGGTGGCTAACCCGACAGACGTGTTGTACGTGGTGGTTTACGAGAAAACGGGAAACCAAATGATCGTGGAACCTTGCCGGAATCGTCAGGAAAATGGGGTGACGACGATTAGTTTGGATCGTGGCTGGGTAAAAGAGAATTTGGAGGTGTATGCTTTCATGTTGTCGAAAGATAAGAGGAAAGCTTCGAGGAGTAAACGGTTGACGGTTAACAGTTGAAAATGGAAAAATCTTAGATTGGTGAGATGGTGATTTTACATGCCGGACGGAGGGAATATTATTGGGGCCGGCATGTAATTTGTCAAAATTTGATATTGTTGGGATATTTAGAATATGTAAATTAATTCTATCTTTGTATAATTCAACTGGACATAAATGGGTGTGGATATGACTATATCAGAGAGGAAGAGACGATTTGAAGCCATATATCTTGAATATTTTCAAGCAATTCGTGATTTCTGTAACTCTTTTTTGAAAGATGGAGAGTTAGCTCGTGATATAGCACAGGATTCTTTTTTCATTCTCTGGAATAATTTTGATCCTGCTTATTCAGAAAAGGAGATGTTGTCTTTTCTTTACATGACAGCCCGTAATAAATGTTTCGATCATTTGCGTCTTCAAAAAGTGGTGGAGGGTAAGATGAGAGAGTTGAAGGAAACGATTTATTCCGATACGTTCTTTTTGGATGAAATTACGCGGAGTGAAACTTATCGAATCGTACAAGAGTCTATTCATAAATTACCGGAACGATCCCGACAGATAGCTTTGCTTTCTCTTCAAGGGTATTCGGTGCAAGAGGTCGCAGAACAGCTGGAGGTTTCGGTAAATACCGTGAAGACTTTGAAAAAAAATGCTTACGCTAAATTGCGTGAACTTATTAATAATCAGTATGTCATTCTGATATTGCTAAAATATTTTATCTAATTTTTTAATCCCATTCACCCGTTTTTTGGGTTTCTTCGTATAATAGATGCTTTTAACAAAGATTATGATGAAGAAAAAAATTGAAGAACGACTGAATTTAGCTCGTCTATTTGCCAAGCGTTTGGTTGAGCAGGGATCAAATCATGAAGAGTTTGATAAGCAGTTAGAGGAAAATCCGGATTTAAAGGAACTTTACAATGATATAGCAGCAAATCTTCCTTCGGCAAAGTTGGAACCGACAGATAGACAGGAATGGATAGATTTTGAAAGGAGGTATCTTACTCGGAAACATCTGCGACGTGGGGTGATTCTTCGATACATTGCGGTAGCTTGTGTGTTGGTTGCGGTAACAAGTATTTCATTGCTGTATCATACTCAACAAGAGGTTTCTCCTGCGGAGATTTCTTTGGCAAATAATCTTCCAACGCTTTCTGTGAGTAATGAGGTTTATTCATTGGATTCTACCGGAATGCGGCAATTTTCACGACAAAAACATGTACCCGTGCAACAGACGGACAAAGAATTGGTTTACTCTCTAGATACTTTTGACGTTGTCGAGCCGGAATGGCATACCGTTCATGTCCCTCGGCAGGGAGAATTTGCATTGGTACTTGTTGACGGTAGTCGTGTTCGTTTGAATGCCAATACGACCCTTCGTTATTCGGTTCCTTTCACGGGTGCAAGCCGGGAGGTGTGGGTGGAAGGAGAAGCTTTTTTTGATGTATCCCCGGATAAAAAGAAGCCATTCATTGTTCATTTTGACGACAATAAGGTTACCGTGTTAGGAACCCAATTTAATATATCTTGTTATAAACAGTTACCTAGTAGAACTACACTGTTGAGTGGTTCCGTGCGTTTAAGTAATTCACTTGATTCCGTGGAACTTCTTCCTGGGCAAGAGGGGATTATCTCGATCGCTGAAGAGAATATCACGGTTCGAGAAGCGGATATAAACGTGGCTACAGCTTGGCTTAATGATTGTTTTTATTTTAAAGAGCTTCCTTTGTCTGATATTATGAGGACTTTGGAAGAGTGGTATGATGTTAGAGTTCTGTTTGACCGAAAAAGTACAGAAAATATGCTTTTTTCTGTTGAGACGAAGCGCTACAAGAGTATTGATAGCGTGTTAAATATTCTTGAAAGTACAAAGAAGGTAAGTTTTATAAAGAAAGGTGACATGATAGAAGTGAAGAGTAATCTATGAAAAAACGGAAAGTCCGTTACACTTTCCGTTTTTTAGTTATTCTCGCTGCACGAGAAAAATTGTCTTAATTTATTACAATTCAAAATTATGAAAAAAAACCGATTAATTCAAAAGTTCTTGTATCTACTTTTTTGTTTGCTCGTTTTACCCGGGTTGACGATGCAAGCGCAGAAGCAAGAACAACGATTTGACTTGAAGATGCAAAATGTAGAGTTGAGTCAGATTATCCAGAAATTGCGCGACATAAGTAAACAAACGTTCGCTTTTCAGCTCGATGATGTAAAACCTTATACTAAGGTTAGTTGTGACCTAAAACAAAAAACAGTTCCGGAAATTCTTGATGAGTGTTTGAAGAGGACAGATTTGTCGTGGAGGCGTGTCGATGAAACGATTATTATCTTTAAGCGTTTGCCTTCATCCGATGTGCATTCTCTTACCATTAAAGGTTTTCTTACAGATAAAAAGAATGAACCTATTCCCGGTGTTACCGTTAAGCTCGTGGGTGCTTCCGTGGGGACAGCTTCGGATATCAATGGTTGGTTTGTTCTGAAACTGCCCGTGTTACAGGGAAAGTTAGAATTTTCTTTTGTGGGGTACAAGACGGAAACTGTGGATTTTACAGAGGCGGTTGCGAAAGACACGTTACAAATCGTGATGGAAGAAGAGATCGAGTCGTTAGATGAGGTGGTGGTGACCGGAGTGTTCACGAAAGCGAAAGAAAGCTATACGGGAGCTGCAACCACAATTACTGCGGCGGATTTAAAACGGGTTGGGAATAGGAATATTTTAAGCTCAATCCGGAATATTGACCCGAGTTTTAATATCGTGGCGGATCCGACTATCGGGTCCGATCCGAATAAATTACCCAATATCACGGTGCGTGGTAATTCTAGTATGACCACGAATGTACAGGATTTGCAGTCAGAATCACAAAACACGCAATCGGCTAACCTGCCGTTATTTATCATGGATGGTTTTGAAATTACGTTGGAGCGGATGATGGATCTTGACGACAATCAGGTGGAGAGTATCACATTGTTAAAGGATGCCAGTGCAACGGCTATGTACGGAACTCGGGGTGCCAACGGGGTTGTTGTTATTACAACAAAACAGCCGGAACCGGGTAAGTTGAAGTTAACATATAAGGGAAGTATGAATATCGAGGCTCCTGATTTGACATCCTATAATTTGTTGAATGCCAAAGATAAATTGAAATACGAGAAGTTGGCCGGTCTATATGATCAGGCGAGTACGGGTTCTTCAAAATATCAGGATATGGAGGAATTGTACAATTCCAGGAGACTGGCGGCCGAACGAGGAGTAGATACTTATTGGTTGAAATATCCGGTACGTACGGGAATCGGACAACAGCATAGTATCCGTTTAGAAGGGGGACGGGACGAGATTCGTTATGCCATAGGTGTGTCATATAAGAATGTGGCCGGGGCGATGAAGGGATCTGATCGTAACACGTTCAACGGGAATGTATTTCTCTCCTATAAATTGAAAAACTTGACTTTTCAAAATGACATTCAAGTTTCACATAATAAGTCGATGGATTCCCCTTACGGGACATTTTCTGATTACGCGAGGATTAATTCTTACTGGCGGCCTTATGATGATGAAGGCAATCTTTTGAAGGTGTTGGACGAAAGGATATATAGTTCCATTTCGAATTATACCACGATGAAGATTTATAATCCGCTTTATAATGCTTATTTGCCAAGTGTGGATGAAAGTAAATATACTCAGGTGCAGGATAATTTTGCCGTGGAGTGGAAGGTGATGAAAGGGTTGACTGTGCGGGGGAGTTTTAGTGTCACTCAGAAAACGATTCGTTCTGATGACTATAAACCGGCCAGCCATACCGATTTTGCAGATTACGAAGATGAGGATTATGATCGCCGGGGAAAGTACACGATGGGTACTGGGGAATCTCTCAATTACGAGACGAGTTTTACCTTGAATTACAATAAGTTGTTTCACGATGTACATCAATTATACGTGGGGTTGAATTATAATTTTGCCCAAGAGAAGAGCGAGAATTATACTTTCGTTGCAGAGGGTATTCCGGATGACAATTCCGATTTTATGGGGTTGGCTTCTATGTATCAAAAGGATAGCGCTCCCACGGGAACAGAGGGATTATCCCGTCGGGCAGGGGGGATTTTGAACGTAAATTATACGTATGATCGCCGTTATTTCTTGGATATTTCTGGGAAAATGGAGGGATCATCAAAGTTTGGATCAGATAATCGTATGGCTCCGTTCTGGTCGGTCGGTTCCGGTTGGAACATACATCAAGAATCATTTTTGCGAGATCATTCGGTGGTGAATGTAGCTCGTCTTCGGGTTTCTTACGGGACTTCCGGAACACAAAATTTTAGTCCCTATCAGGCAATGCGCACATTCAAGTATCTCAATAAAGTGAATTATAACGGTAAGCCTGGGGCCTATTTGATGGGAATCGGTAATCCCGAGTTGGGATGGCAGAAGACGGGACAATTAAATATCGGGATGGATTTGGAGTTGTTCGATAATCGGTTGAAAGTGACCGTGGATTGGTATAATAAGTTGACTGATGATATGTTGGCTGATATTACCCTGCCGTTGTCCAGTGGATTTGGTAATTATAAAGCAAATATCGGTAAGGTGTTGAACCGGGGCGTGGAGGTTTCTTTAAATGCTTACCTGATTCGGAATAGCGAGAGAAATATTTACTGGTCAGTGGGAGGAACGTTAGCCCATAATAAGAATGAGATTCGTGAAATTTCTAATTCGTTGGAGTTTTTGAATCAGGAATTATTGGAGGGAGGCGAAGGAGATGCCGGGGAAGCGGATTTGAATCCCAGTTTCCTATTTAAAGAGGGACAATCCATGAATACTATTTTTGTGGTAAAATCTCAAGGCATTGATCCGGCTAACGGGAAGGAGATTTTCGTGAGGAGAAACGGAACGCTTTCTTATAATTGGTATGCCAGTGATAAGGTCGCCTGTGGGGTGAACGAGCCTAAGATTTGGGGAAATCTGAACACGCTGTTACGTTTTAAAAATTGGACATTTAATGCCATTTTCGGTTACCGGTACGGAGGACAGATGTACAATTCCACATTAGCGAATAAGGTGGAGAATGTGAAACCGATCTATAATGCAGATAAACGGGTACTGAAGGATCGTTGGCAGAAAGCGGATGATCATGCCAAATACAAGGGTGTGGCTGATCAGACGACGACGAAGGCAACAAGCCGTTTTGTGGCTGACGAGAACACGTTGGAGTGTCGTTCTGTCTCTTTGGGATACGAGTGGGAGTCTGACTGGTTACAGAAACATTTTTCGATTTCTTATCTTGCATTAACGGCTTATGGGGAAGACTTGTTTTATATCTCAAGTATTAAGCAAGAACGTGGTACCAGTTATCCTTTTTCCCGAAAGTTTTCGTTATCTCTATCTGTTAGATTTTAAACGGTAATATTGAAAAAATGCTATGAGAACAAAGAGTATAAAATATATGAAAGGTTTGCTGGTCGGTTTGATCGTACTGTTTTCCGGATGCGGTGATTGGTTGGATGTTAATCCCCGTACGGAGATGAAAGAGGAAGATATGTTCCAGAGTGAGAAGGGTTTTCAAAACGTGATGAACGGTGTCTACCTTCAAATGGCAGCTAAAGAGTTGTATGGTGTTAATACGGGATGTTATTTTCAGGATCTGCTGGCAGGTTACTGGAATTCGATTTCGACCTCGTCGAGAGAGCAATATGTTATGAATTACTATTACACGTATAGTAGCGTGGAGAATTTGATCAAGACGATTTGGAGCCAGTATTATACTTGTATCGCGAATATTAATGACTTGCTTGAAAATCTGAAAAAGACGGATATTCATTTTTCTTACGGGAATAAAGAGTTGTTGATGGGGGAAGCTTATGGTTTACGGGCCTTCCTGCATTTGGAAGTGTTACGTTTGTTCGGTCCGGTACCGACCGGAGCGACAGATGCCACGGAGGCGATTCCTTACGTGACGGAGTTGACTCGTGATCCTTCATTGTTGCTTTCCCTGACTTATGGTGAAGTGAAACAACATATTTTGGATGATTTGGAAGAGGCTGAGAAGTATCTGAAAGATGATCCTTTCACGTTGGGTAGTATGGTGGAGTTGGAAAAGACCACGACAAAGCTGGTAGAGGATGACTGGCAGCTTTATCGCCAAACACATTTTAATCTTTACGCCGTGGATGCTCTGCGTGCCCGTTTTTATCAATGGATTGGTGATAAGGAGCAGGCTGCTTTTTACGCGAAGAAGGTGGTTGAGGTGATGAATCCGGATGGAACTGTAAAATTCGAATTGGCCAATGAATCAAATTCTTATTCCGGTTCGAGAAGTAATCTGGTGATGAAGTGTGAGCATCTTTTTGCTTTGCATTGTTCTAATCAGCAAACTTTGTTGGAGGGAGTGCTAAATAAGAAAGGAACCGGGACTAAACTTCGTTTGAAACAGGCTTGGATTAAATCTATTTACGAGAATCCGGAGGCAGATTGTCGGGCTAAAACGAATCGTTATTTCGAGGTGGACGGTACCTCTGCTTATTACTTGAAATTTGCAGCCACGGGTTCCTTTACGGTGATGAATATGATTCCTTTGATCCGGGTGGCTGAGATGTATTTGATATTAACTGAGAGTTTGCCTTTGGCAGAGGCGCAGACTTATTTTGAGACTTATCGTCAGGCTCGAGGAATGGATATCAGTGTGAATTTTAGTTCCGAGAATGGAAGGAGGGAGCGGGTGCAGAAGGAATACCGGAAAGAATTTATGGGAGAGGGACAAATGTTCTTTTATTACAAGCGTAACAATATTACGAGCTGGACGATCCCGCAGAAAATTACCGTGCCTGCAAACGGATTGGTAGTACCTAAACCGGAAGGACAGACGATGTTCGAATAAATGAACTTATAATTAATCGTGGAAATTATGAATAAGATCGTAAGATATATGATTGGCGGATTGGCTGTTGTGTTAGCCATGGCTTGTGAGCGGCAGGATGCCTTGATGTATGAGAGTAACCCGCGCATTGCTTTTGCGAGAGGGGATAATGGAAAAGGACAGCAAGATAGCGTGTTACATAGTTTTTATCTTTTGCCGGAGGGGCAAAAACGGGATACCGTTTGGGTTGAAGTGGCGGTGATGGGATTTTCGGAGGATGAAGTGCGTCCCGTGAATATTGTACAAACAAATGCGGGGAAAGAGAATGCGGCTGTGCCTGGTACGCATTATGTCGGTTTTGATGATCCGGAAGTGGTGGCGCAGGTTGCAATTCCCGCTCATGCGGTAACGGCTAGGATTCCGGTGATTTTGTTGCGTGATCCTTCACTCGAATTGGGAAAAAAACGAATTGAACTGGAAATTCGGGCGAATGATTATTTTCAATTGAGTGTGAATGCTAATCGTAAGTTTATGATACAGACGACGGCGATGGCGGAGAAACCCGAAAGTTGGGATAAGAGGTGGAAAATCAATTTCGGGGTATGGGGGGCACGGAAGATGTGGTTTATTATTAATTATTTGGGATTTGATGATTTCGAAAATGCAAATATAGAGAGTCCGTATAAAAAATATTTGCAGGTGAAAGCTAAATCTAGGTTAGTCGAGTATAACGCTTCGCATGAGGAGCCGCTTTGCGAGGATCCTTATAAACACCATGAAAACGGAGAGACCTGTAAGAATTGTGTGGTATTTCCTTAATTAAAAAATGATGAATCATGAAAAATAGGATATATATGTTTGCCCTGTTAGTTGCCAGTTTGGTAATGGGGTGTATCGATGATAAGGGAAATTATGATTATGTTCCGGTGGACGAATTGTTTCCGGTGGCGATTTCAGGGCTAAAGGACGAGGTTGATGTGCTGGTGGGTGAAGAATTGAAATTAACTGCCACGGTGCAAGGCGACGAGCAATTAGAAAATCTGCGGTATGCTTGGTTCTTGAATGCCGGGACGGGTATGAGGGATACGTTGGGATATGGCAAAGAGTTGAATTATAAAGTGGAATTGGAATCAGCCACTTACACGTTGTTGTTTGAAGTGAAAGACACGGTGAAGGAAGTATTTGTTCGCCATGAAATGAAGTTAGCCGTACAAACCGTTTATTCGAAGGGATGGTTGGTGATGGAGTCGGATGGGACAGGTTCAGATGTTGATTTTGTTTCTGTGGACGGTGAAGTCCGGGAAAATCAGTTTACGGCAACCGGCAGTGGGCGAATGCCGGGAGAACCTCGACAAATTTTCTATTGGAAGAATCATAACCATGAAGTAGATTACGGGGATTCGGTTGTCGTGGAGAAAAAGGAAGCGTTTCTTTTTCTGTCGGAGCATGATATGCGGGTTTGTAATGCGAATAATATGGAGGTGCTTAAGCGTGGAGTGGAGTGTTTTTATGAGGCTCCTGAAGTGTTAGAACCCCGGTGTGTGGTCGGGAAAGGAGGTTCTGCCGTTCATTTGAATAATGCCGGAATGTCTTATTATCTTCCCGATAACGGGGCCAATATCGGGAAATTCGGTTATCCTCCCATGGGGCCTGATGGAACATATAATTATGATATGCACAGGGATATGTTTTATGGCTCTCAGTATACTGTGGCATGGGATCAGGAGAGTCATTCTTTTGTGTATGCAGATTTTAATAATACTCCTCTTTCCTATTTTAATGCCTCTACCGGAGAGGATTATGGGCCGGTGAGTAATATGGATAAGGAGTTAGTACGTCTGCTATATCGTTATTATGTTTATAATAAAACGACGTATCAATACACCTACTATAGTTACGCTGTAATGAAAGATCCCGATGGGAAAATCGTGATTGCAGATGTGTCCTCCTCTAAATTGGTTTATCCTCTTGCCGGGTATTATGACGTTCCCGAAGGAGGAAAATTGGGCGAGGCAGAGGTAATGGCTGTTCATGAAAGTTCTCCCAAGGTATTTTTCTCGGCAGGAAATGAGTTATGGGAACATAATGTGAATTTTGCTACCGATCTGTCTGTTCGGGAGAGAATAGTGTATACGTTCCCCGGAGAAGAGAAGATTGCTTTTATGCAGCATGTAGATGATGATTTAGTTGTTTTAACGAATAGTGCAGCGGGATGGAATCTGTATGCATTCCCATTTATTGGTGGAGGTAGTGAATTTGATGGTAGTGTTAGCCCGGAGAAGGTGTTGATTGCCAGGGGAGAAGGTCAGGGTCGTTATGTGTTAAAAAGATAATTAGGATGAAAAAGATAATCACTGTATGTTTTTTACTGTTCTATACTTGGGGAGTATGGGGTCAGAATTATGGCGAAAAGATAGGATTACAGAAACCTCTTCCTTTTGTAACGGGGTGGAAAGATGCGACTCATTATATAGAACGGGAACGCGAGGGAAGAAAATGGGTTTATTACGTGGTGGATGTGGAAACAGGGAAGAAAACTTCTTTTATTCCGGAAGGGGAAAAGCCTCGGGCGAAAGTGGAAATAGAAAATGGAGATATTGTTTATACAAGTGCAAACGGAGAAAGGAAGGTGATGTGTACGGAAGTGGAGGAGCGTATTCCCATGCTTTCGCCGGATGGCAAGTGGATCGCTTTTACACGTAATAATGATTTGTATGCCGTGGAGATTGCTTCTGGACGAGAGATTCGTTACACGCGGGACGGTTCGGATAATATAAAAAACGGTTATGCCTCATGGGTTTATTACGAGGAAATTTTAGGGAGAGCATCTGATTATCGTAGTTTTTGGTGGTCGCCGGATAGCCGTTATCTAGCCTTTTTTCGTTATGACGATTCTCGGGTTCCGGTGTTCCCGATCTATAACGCTAAGGGGCAACACGGTTATGTAGAATATACTCACTACCCGAAGGCGGGCGATCCCAATCCGGAGGTGCAGGTGGGTATTGTACCCGTGGAAGGAGGAGAAGTCGTTTGGGCTGCTTTCGATTCAAAGACCGATCAATATTTTGGTTTACCATTTTGGAGACCTGATGGGAGTGGTTTGTTGGTACAGTGGATGCCCCGGGAGCAGAACAATTTGAGATTGTATGAGGTGGTGCCGACAACGGGAGTTACGAAACAGATCTATAACGAGGAACAATCTACTTGGATTAATTGGATTGAGGATATTTGTTGGATACGACAGGGATTCTTGTTAGTTCGTGATTTTGATGGCTGGGAACAGATTTACTTGCACCACCCGGATGGTACGTTAAAACAAAAATTGACTTCAGGCCGAAAATGGGATACCCGAATCGAACGGGTTGATGAGAAGAGAGGTGTAGTTTATTTCACGTCAAAAGGTGAAATATCTACCCGGAACGATTTTTACAGCGTGGGTTTGAATGGTAAGAATCAACGACGATTGACGTTTGGGGAGTTTAATCATGGGAAAATCATGTTATCCCCGGATAATCGTTATTTTCTAACCACGTATAGTAATTCTTCTACCCCGCCACGGTTAGCAGTGGTTGATATCAAGAGTGGTAAAGAGAGAGTGATAGCTGATTCTAAGGGACCGAATTTTGATCTTTCAAAGATCAATAAACGGGAAATTCTTTGGATGACGACCCCGGAAGGGCTGAAAATTCCGACTGTCGTGTATTGGCCTTATGAAATGCAAGAGGGTAAGAAATATCCGGTGGAAATTTCTGTATATGGTGGGCCGAACAGGGGAAATGTAAACGATTCTTGGGGATCGGTGTATCGTGAGCCGGAAACGGAGGTGATCAAGGTTGTTATGGATCATCGCGGTTCTGGGCATTGTGGAAAGATTGGGATGAACTACATGCATCGTCACTTGGGAAAGTGGGAGATGGAGGATTATATTGCTTGGGTGAAGTTACTTCGTACGTATTCCTGTGTTGACAGTACTCGGGTGATGATCAGTGGGGGGAGTTACGGAGGTTATATGACCGCGATGGCACTGACATACGGGGCTGAATATTTTCAATATGGTTATGCCCGGTTTGGGGTGATGGATTGGAGGCTCTATGATTCACATTACACGGAACGTTACATGGATTCCCCGGAAGATAATCCGGAAGGGTATCGGGCGGCCTCTGTTTTTACCTATCTTGACTGTTACCAGACACATGGTCCGGCGATGTTACGGATTGTTCACGGGATGATGGATGATAATGTTCATTTACAAAATAGCATTCAGCTGATAGATGCACTTCAACGTTTGAACAAAAAGTTCGAGTTAATGCTTTTTCCGGGAGAACGGCATGGTTGGATTGGGACAAAAGCAATGTTTACATGGGATGACCAAGAGGATTTTAAGGAAAAATATTTAAGGTTGAAAAAGGAGAAATCAAATTAGTATTGGGATATGAAAAAAATCAGTTTGTTGGCGTTGTTCATTTGCATGGTGCTGATGGCTTGTACCCGGAAATCAGAATATACGGAAATCAAAGGTTTTGTGAAAGATGCTTCTTTAAAAGAGGTTCGGCTTTATAATGTGAAAGACGGTTCGACGCATTTTTATGCCTCCACGAAAGTTGCGGAAGATGGTTCTTATGGTTTCCTGTTTCGTTCGGCACAACCGGGTTTTTATACTTTAGGGAATGATAAAATGAATTTCATCTTTTATGCTAAAGGAGGAGATCAGGTTAATATAGATATTCTAGACGATAGGGCTGAATTGAATGGTGAGAATACTCCGGAAAATATTGCATTGTATAAATGGGAAGATTTCTCTGCAGGAGTTCGGTTAAAATCCGTTTATTTCTGGAAGAAGTCAAGCAATTATAAAGATTTCTTCCCTGAATTTTCGGTGTTTGTTACTAAACTTGATTCTATTAAGGGAGAAATTCATAGTGGAAACTCGGAGTTTGATCATTTATTGAGAACGAAGATAGATTATGATGTGGATTTTTACGCGATGAATTTTTTGAGTACTCCTAGAACAATACATCCTAAACGAGAAGATTGGCCGGAATACTACAATACGATCGTGTCGGAAGAGCAATTTGTGACAGATGAGGTGTTGCGATTTCCTTTTGGGGTACGTATGCTAAGCAATTATACTCGGTTCGTTTATAAATGTGAGGGTATGAAGTATGAGTTGAAAGAGGAGTATTATGATTTTTGCTTGGACCATTTGAAGAGTGACCGTTTAAAAGGAGAGTATCTTTTACAAAACGTGTTTTCGAGTATAAAGTCTTATGATCAATTCTTGATGTGGACGGAGCGTTACGGTAAATATTTGGTGACTCCTTCTCAAAAAAAGCGAGTAGAGGCTATTGGGGCAAAATTGTATGACACAGAGCCGGGTAGTCAGGCTGCAGATTTTACTTATCCTGATATAGATGGTAAAGAGGTTTCGTTGTCTGATTTTAAAGGTAAGGTAGTGTTGGTGGACGTTTGGGCGACTTGGTGCGGTCCATGTAAAGGAGAACTCCCCTATTTGAAAAAATTGGAAGAAGAGATGCGTGGTTTGGACGTGGTGTGTTTGGGTGTATCTGTAGATAAGGCAGAAGATAATCAAAAATGGAAAGAGTTTGTCAAGAAAGAAGGGTTGGGCGGAGTCCAACTTCATGCTTCCGGTTGGAGTAAGATAACGAAAGATTACAAGATAAAAGGAATACCCCGGTTTATGATATTTGATAAAAAGGGTAACATCGTGTCCGTGGATGCTCCGCGGCCTTCTTCTCCGGAATTGAAGAAAATGTTAGAAAGAGAGTTGAGAAAATAAATAATTAAATGGCACCCTTATGGAGTGCCATTTAGTTATATCATGAAACATGAATTTACATGAGGAAGTGATCACTGATCGATTTATGCTCGTAGATGTTGCGGATCGTGTCGGCAAACATGGGAGCGATCGGTAATACTTTAATTTTTGAGCAAGGTTGTTTCTGGGGAATGGAATCGGTGAAGATTACTTCCGTCAGTTTTGATTTCTCGATATTTTCGTATGCCTTACCGGAAAGTACTGCATGGGTGGCTACGGCACGTACGCTGGCAGCACCATTGTCAATAAGCATATCGGCTGCTTTGCAAATTGTTCCGGCCGTATCGATCATGTCATCAACAACGATGATATTTTTGCCCTCTACATCCCCGATCACTTTCATGTCGGCAACTTCATTTGCCCGGATACGGGTTTTGTGGCAGATGATCAACCCTGAATCAAAGTATTTTGCCCAGGAATTTGCTCTTTTGGCCCCACCGATGTCTGGGGAGGCAATGGCAAAATCACGTAATCCTAAGGATTTGATATAAGGAATCAACACGGTAGAACCATATAGGTGATCCACGGGAACATCGAAGAAGCCTTGAATTTGGTCAGCGTGTAAATCCATGGTGATAATCCGGTCAACCCCGGCAGCTTGTAGCATATTAGCCACTAGTTTTGCCCCGATGGCGACACGCGGTTTATCTTTCCGGTCTTGACGCGCAAACCCGAAATAGGGGATTACGGCGATTACCTTGTAGGCGGATGCTCTTTTAGCAGCATCAATCATCAAGAGTAATTCCATGAGGTTATCACTAGGCGGGAAGGTTGATTGCACGATAAACACGTGTTCGCCTCTCACCGTTTCGTCGAATGAGGTGACGAATTCTCCGTCACTAAATCTCGTAAACGTTTTTTTACCGAGTTCCAGCCCTAGAGAACTAGCAATACTTTCTGCAATATATTGACTATTCTCTCCGGCGAAAACTTTAATTTCGGGAAGATTTGACATATCTAATTCATTAGTTGAAACACTTGGCAAAAGTATGAAATTATTTTGTTCCACCAAAGGAATTTAGCGGAACAGTTGTTTGATCCCTTCGTCTGAAAATGTTATATTTGTTCCAACAAAGATGTTGTTGGAATGGTTATTTGTAACTATGTGGAGTATGTTTATTTTATTAATCAATATATTTTCAAATAGATGGAAGAAATCAAAAAGTATGTGGAAGAGAACAAGGAACGTTTCCTAAACGAGTTATTCGAGTTGATTCGTATTCCTTCAATCTCTTCATTGTCTGAGCATAAACCAGATATGTATCGTTGTGCCGAGCAATGGACGAAAATCATGTTAGCTGCCGGGGCTGACCGGGCAGAAGTGTATGAGACAGAGGGTAATCCGGTTGCTTACGGGGAGAAGATCATTGATCCGGCTCTTCCTACGGTGTTGGTATACGGGCACATGGACGTGATGCCAGTTGACCCGATCGAGTTGTGGAACACGAAGCCTTTCGAGCCGGTTATTAAAGACGGTAAAATTTGGGCTCGCGGGGCTGACGATGATAAAGGACAGGCTTTCATGCATGCGAAAGCGTTTGAATATTTAATGAAATCCGGGAAATTGAACTGTAACGTGAAGTTCATGATTGAGGGAGAAGAGGAAATCGGTTCCCCGAGTCTCCCCAAGTTCTGCCGGGATCATAAGGATATGTTGAAAGCGGATGTGATTTTGGTTTCCGATACCAGTATGATTGGCCGAGACATTCCTTCAATCACTACGGGATTAAGAGGTTTAGCTTACTGGCAGGTTGAAGTTACCGGTCCGAATGCTGATTTGCATTCCGGTATTTTCGGGGGAGCGGTGGCGAACCCGATCAACGTGTTGTGTAAGATGATTGCAGATATGCAGGATGAGAAGGGGCATATCACAATCCCCGGATTCTATGATGACGTGTTGGAAGTAAGTGCTGAAGAACGTGCCAAGATGGCGAAGGCTCCTTTTGATTTGGAGAATTACAAAAAATCTTTGGACATTAAGGAGGTGAAGGGCGAAGAAGGATTCACGACTAATGAACGTACGGGTATTCGTCCGACGTTTGACGTGTGTGGTATCTGGGGTGGTTACACCGGAGAAGGTGCCAAAACGGTGTTACCTTCCAAGGCATACGCCAAGATTAGCTGTCGTTTAGTTCCGAACCAAAAACACGAGAAGATTGCGAAATTGTTCAAAGAATATTTCGAGTCTATTGCTCCGGATTACGTGAAGGTAAAAGTGGATTACTTGCATGGCGGACCTTCTTACGTGTGTCCGATAGATCTTCCGGCTTACAAAGCTGCCGAGAAAGCATACGAGGAAGTGTATGGTAAGCAACCTGTTCCGGTTCGTTCCGGTGGTAGTATTCCAATTATTGCCACTTTCGAGGAAGTGCTGGGAATCAAGTCCGTGTTGATGGGCTTCGGTTTGGGTTCTGATGCTATTCATTCTCCGAACGAGAACTATCCATTGGAGCAATTCTTTAACGGAATAACGACAATTCCATTATTCTACAAGTATTTCGGAGAGATCATGAAGAAATAAGTTTTGTAGGTAATAGTTTAGGCTCCCCTCATTTTACGGTCGTAAGGTGAGGGGAGTTTTATTATTGCCTGGAATCCATTGTTTGGAAGACGTGGAAGCGGGTTTTATGTCCACCGCCTTCTATGGAAAATTGTTCCGAGTGTTGGGAGCCGTTTCGGGCATTCAAGCGAAGCGTGAGATTATTTGTTCCGGCGGCTAAGGGTAGGCGGGTGTAAGAGATGGAATAAGGTAGTGTTTGCCAGTTGCGGGTATCGGCTTTTTCAGTGAGGCTGTTAGCGATACCGACGGCAAAGCCTAGCCATTCGTTTTGCTTACGGGCAGAGTATTCCAGTCCTTTTTTGGCGGCAACCCGAAGAAGAGAATTTGAAAATTCCCGTACCATTCGGTCCCGTAGGGTTTTGAATGCAATTTCATTGATATTTTCGGCAAGTTCCAACGGGTACGAGTGATTGCCAGTCACGAGAGTTCCCGTGGCATAAAGCGGGGGACGTTCCATGTATTTGGGGAATGCGACACGCAGGGTTTGCAGATCGGCAATGCTTTGTTTTTCATTGTCACTGTATCCCGAGCTGAAGAAGAAAGGGAAGGTAAGCCCGAGGGATTCGTTATGAAATACAATCGCTCCGTCTCCTCTTTTTTGCTTGACAAAATTTATGCTCCATTCTGCCTTTACCGGTCCCATGCCGTTCAGCCAGAAAAACACGAGTTGTCCATCCGCAGGTGTTGGGGTATGGGTGTATGTCGTGTTGAACTCTTTCTCGTATTGTTTCAATTCTGCGGAGAAACCGCAAATATAGGCAGTACGCATCAAGTCCTGTTTTAGTTGTTCCGGGGCTTTCACGCCGAAGTTTTTAATGTAGTCGGACTGGTAGACCTCGTAGGCATTTCGATAGGCAATAAATGCATTATTGTAATCTCCCGTGGCGTCATAGATCAGGCCCATTAGTAAATGGGCGAAAGCATCTCGTTGATACCGATTCTTGTTATCGGGATACTTGTCGTTTAGCTGGTTGAGTTTGATATTGATTTTGCGAATCTCGACCAAGGCGCCTTCCATGTCATTCAGATCAATGTAGTTCAAGGTCTTGTAGAAGTTAATCATGATGATCTCGAAATCTTCCGGTCGGTAGGGGCGTGCTCCCGGGTTGGTAACTAATGCTGCGGCTTCAGCCCCAACATTACTGTGATACTCGTCAATCAGGTTCTCTGCGGTCTCGAAATACTGATTGCTGTTGGTGGGATTGCCGAGCATGAATTCCACGTATCCTTTGTTGAGATAATAGAGAATACGGTTTTTACCCGTGGCTTGTTTTTTATCTTTATCCAGTAATTTATTCGCTTTCTCGAAGTTTCCCGTGTTGACGGCTACTTGGAAGTCTGCCGTTCGCTGGTACCAAGTGGCGCATCCGGAGAAGAGAAAGACGAGAAGAACAATTAAAAATTGAAAATTGAAGATTGAAAATGAATGATTTACCTTCTCCAAGCCTCCTTCTTTGGGAAGGGGAGATGCGATGCATGAGCATTCTTTCCTTTTATTAAGGGGTGTTGGAGAAGGTAACGATATTTTCATTCGCTTGAATGTCTCTATATTACAGTACTCGGTCGCTGATTTGTTTCTTGATCTTCTTGTCACCCATCCAGACAACCTCATTGGTCTCGATGTTCGTGAGTTGCAGGTCGATTTGATAAGTCACGACTTTTTGTTTCTTGTACGAGTCGACGATGCTGTTGATTGTCCCTTGCAAGATAAAGTCGGCGCCCAGTTCTTTTCCCCATTTTTTGGTAGTTTCCGGTGACGCATAATCTTGTTGCTCGGCTCTTTCTTTTCGAAGTTCATTTCGCTTCTCTCCGGCAACAACCAAACGGATGTTACCATCCCGGATAATCGCTTTTTCTACATCCTTAATGAAGGTTTCCGAGTTAATATGCTCGTGACTTTTGTTCTCCACGAGACCAACTACCACCACGGGGCGTTTGTCGTTTGCTTTTAAGTATCTTGGAATCCAGGCTGAAGTAAGCAGGTCACCGATCATTTCTTCGGAAACAAGCCGTGAGTCACTATCATTCCAACGTCCGCTAAGGTCGATGGTTTCATTCGGGTCTACCCGTGTGATTTTCCGGTTAGCACATCCGTTAATTAAAGCAATGGTCAACACAACAAGTGTTCCGATAAATATTCTTCTCATATTCCGTTGTTTTAGGTTTTTATTCAATTTCCATGATCACATTTTGTGTTCTTGTAAAAGTTTATAACAATAATTCTACCAAATATACGTATTACGCAGTTTTATGGATGTTAATTAGATTTAAAATTGATGAGGCGGCCGATCATTATGCCGGAATGTGATGTGATTCGTTGTAAGTAATCAGGGAGTGTTTCTGTCGTGATGGACACTTTTTTGTCGGAAACCGAGGCATGGAGCAGGTATATTTGTCCCTCGTTTTCAATGGCAATCCCCACGTGAGCCGTGTCAAGTCCTTTTTTCTTCGTGGTGATCAGTATAATATCCCCGGTTTTGATTTGGCCCGCGAAAGGAAGTACTTTTTCTTTCGGGATATAGTAGTATGCCTTGCCGTTAATCGTCTTTTCAATATCAGTTATTTTTGTAACGAGGGTGGAGTCCTGTATTAGAGCCGGGTACTTTCTCCAGTTTTGAGAAATGAAGGATACTTTGTTGGGGAAGGGAATACCTCCTTTTTCTTTCGTGATGTCTTCCAAAATATTCAGGTAGGTCATCTCGTATAGCCAGTCGGAAGAGTAGTGTAGTCGTGACGTGTAGTCGACTATTTTCCCCTTTCGGTACCGAATCTCCTGCAAATTCTTTTGGAATTGAGGAATACTTTGTTCTTCGTATTTATCTAGGCGTGCCAGGGCGATGACGTTGTCGACGAACGTCACGCAATCAAACTCTCGTAGATTGACAACCAGTTTCTCTTGGGGATTGATGTCCAACGTCCCTCCCACGTAAGGTGTTTCGAGGAAATAACGTCCAATGGCGACAACTTTCTCGTTGATCGGGAGTTTGGCTATTTCCTTTTTATTGGCGTATTCAAAGAAATGTTTTAGTAAAGTTTGGTCTTTCTGGTACACGGAATCAGCGGGAGAGCAAGCGAAAGCTCCGAATGAAAAGGTGATCAGGAATAGAAGGACTAAATTCTTCATAGCAACCGGTGTTTGAGAATAAAAAATGAGGAGTCGTGTGACCGACCTCCTCATCTCTCTTGTGTTGTGTTTATATATTATTTGCCTGCGGCCGAAAACTGTTCAAGGAAACGGATGTCGTTCTCGAAAAAGAGGCGTATATCCTTAATGCCGTATTTTAGCATGGTGATACGTTCGATACCCATACCGAGTGCGAATCCGGTATATTTTTCCTTATCTATACCATTTAATTCCAAAACATTGGGGTCAACCATTCCACACCCGAGGATTTCCAACCATCCAGTTCCTTTACACACGTTGCAACCTTTTCCATGACACAGTGTACAGGAAACGTCCATTTCTGCCGATGGTTCCGTGAAGGGGAAATATGACGGACGAAGACGAATTTGCGTGTCTGGTCCGAATAGTTCTTTCGCGAAATAGGTTAAGGTTTGCTTTAAGTCGGCGAAGGAAACGTTCTCGTCGATGTAAAGAGCTTCGATTTGGTGGAAAATACAATGTGCCCGGGCCGAGATAGCCTCGTTACGGAACACTCTCCCGGGAGTAACTAGTCGAATTGGGGGACGGTGAGCTTCCATATCTCGTACTTGCACGGATGAGGTATGCGTGTGTAGCACGATGTCTGGGTTCTTACTGATAAAGAATGTATCCTGCATATCACGAGCCGGATGTTCTTCCGGGAAGTTCAATGCGGAGAAGTTATGCCAGTCGTCCTCGATTTCCGGTCCCTCGGAAATGGTGAATCCAAGTTTATTGAAGATGGACAGAATCTCGTTTTTCACGATAGCTAACGGGTGTCGGGTTCCTAGTTTTAAAGGATCTCCCGGCATCGTCAAGTCAATACCGCTTAAATCTTCTTCTGCGTTAGAAAGTAACTCTTTCAACTCGTTAATTTTTGCCAGAGCCGTGTTCTTCAATTCATTTAATTCCTGTCCCATGGCTTTTTTCTGGTCTGCGGGAACGGTTTTAAAATCATCAAAGAGAGCAGCGATCGTTCCTTTCTTGCTTAAATGCTTGATTCTGAACTGTTCTACTTCTTCTAGGCTTTTCGCCTGGAAACCGGCTATTTCAGCACTGAGTTGTTTAATCTTGTCTAACATCTTCTCAAAATTTGAAATCTTTGGTGGGCAAAGTTAATAAAAAGTCTTATACATTTCAATTCTTTCGAGAACTTCATTTCTCGTCCCAAATATTTTTCATCGTGTACGGTCCGTCGGGGAAAATCCAAGCCGAGCCGTCGGTCATCCGGGTGTGCGAGTCAAGGGTGGAAATTTTGGCCATATCCTCTGGCGAAATATTGATGTTCAGTGATTTAATATTTTCTTTGATTCGTTCCGGGTGAACTGATTTTGGGATAATCACGATTCCTCGTTGTACTCCCCAGGCAATGATAATTTGTGCCGGAGTGCAATTATATTTTTTTGCCAAATCGACAATAATTGGTTCATTGGTCAGGCCGGGTTTATTTTTGATGGGTAAATTGCGTCCGAGAGGGGAATAAGCCGTCAAGTAAATTCCCTCAGATTGACAGAATCGAAATAATTCATTTTGTTGCAAGTAAGGATGCATTTCTATCTGGTTCATTTCAGGCTTGTTTTTCGCCACAGTGATCAGTTCTTTCAATTTCGGGATGCTGAAATTCGAAACTCCGATATGCCTGCACAGTCCTTTTGCTTGCATCTGTTCCATGGCTTTCCAAGTCTCCGTGAGAGGACATTCTTCGAGAGAAAGTAAATCGGATGCTTGTTGCGGGTATTCGACGTCGTGTTTCAGCGCGATCGGCCAGTGAATCAAGTACAGGTCCAGGTAGTCCAACCGGAGATCGTGCAAAGTTTTTCGGAGAGCCTCTTCCACGTGTTCCGGGGCGTGGTTATTATTCCATAATTTAGACGTGATGAAAAGTTCTTCCCGTTTCACGAGTCCGGATGTGAATGCTTCTTGCAGTGCCTCCCCGATGATTTTTTCATTTTTATAATAGGCGGCACAGTCGATCAGTCTGTAGCCGTCTTTTAGCGCACTGATAATGGCACTGTGCAGGTCGTTTGCTTTAGATTGATAGGTTCCTAACCCGAAGAGGGGCATGGGGTCCCCGTTTCTAAATGTAATTGTTTTCATATTTATGAATCTTTATATTCCATTTTAGTGAACGAGATTTTCCCCGGAGTGGTTATACTTCTTTCCGGCTTTTTAGTTTCTTGTATAGATAATCAACAAGTTTGTCTTTCTGTTTTTTCGCCGTGGGGTATAGCAGGCAACCAGCCACTCCCCCGAGAACGTCGGCAAACAGATCCCACCAGTCTCCGCCCCGGTTAAAATATTTGAATTGTAGGACTTCGATCAGTCCC
>DYVS01000072.1:0-33888 GCA_020743075.1 Butyricimonas virosa
GCTGGTAACCGATCCGTTTTCGTTCACCGATCTCTCGATTTTTTACTTGTAATTCGGCTAGTGTTTGATTGATTAGTTCGAGTTGCATTCGGGTATCCTCGTTTATATCGTTTTGGTCGGTAAATATTTAGGATGTTGTCCTCTTCCTCCGTTTAAGGTGCTAAAATTGCACCTTAAAAAATGCCATTCTTCTTTTGTCAATTCGAACATGAAATCCGTTGGGAATCGTTTTAAATTATTCTTCACGGAACGTTTCAAATATTTTGTTTCTGTACCATATAGTTCGGCTAGGTCAAAATCAAGCATGACCCTTTGTCCTCGAATCTCGTAAATCTTATCTTGAATGATTTGCAGGTCCATCACGGTGATATTATTTGTAGGGCAAATATATAAAAAAGATGTAAACATTATTACTATATAGCTACAAAGTTAAAGAATATGCAGATCGAAAGTACGTGTTCCATGAATTTCTATTAACTTAGCAGGCGGATAAACAGGATTAAATATGCTGAAAAGCTTGAGGTATGGAAAAGAGTTCGAAGAACTGTACACGGGGAACTATTCCCGTCTGTATTACTATGCTTATCAGTTTTTAAATGATGCGGAGGTCAGTCGGGATGTGGTGAATGATGCGTTCGAGTACGTGTGGAAAAACTACGAAAACTTTCGGAAGATGAACGTGGTGGCAATTCTTTTTCAGAGTGTGCGGAACAAAAGCATAGACACGTTTCGACATAATAAGGTGGAAGAGAATTACGTGGCATTGTATTCCCGGATGTTCTCGGAAGAAGATGTGGGGGTGGATGAGGAAAACGAGAAGATTGAACGGATATATAAAGTTCTGGATGGTTTGTCGCCACAGACGAGGCATATCATGGAAGAATGTTATTTTAATCGGAAAAAATACGCAGAGGTTGCCGAGATGCTAAACATCAGTCCCAGTGCGGTGAAAAAGCACGTTATGAAAGCCTTGCGTTTATTGCGGGAAGAATTTCATATAAATAATGGCTCGGAGGGGGTGCCCGAAAATGAGGTCTAAACGTATTAATATAAATTAGGTCGTTAATAAACATGGATGATCAGGATATGAAGAATAAAAAGGATTTGCTGGATGCTTTGGATGATCCCGGCTCGTTGAGCAAGGAGGAGCTTGATGCAATTCTGGATGATCCGAAAGAACTGGAAGATGCTCGCTTGTTGGGGGATTACAGGCAGGCGTTTGCACGTCGTCACACGTCTTTGAAACCTGATGTGAATAAAGAATGGAATAACTTCCGGCAAAGTCGAATTTCCGGTAGGAGCAAGGGTAAGCAATTGTGGGTTGGAATAACGATAGGTGTTGCTGCATCCGTTCTTCTATTTTTTGGTTGGCAGATGTTCCACCAGACTCCTTTACAATCACCGGTTAATCAACCTATCGTGGCTTTTACCGCCAGCACTCAATCTCAGGAAGTCCTTCTGTCCACGGGTGACGGGCGTATGGTGGCTTTATCCGCACCTCAAGCAGATAGTCTGCTACGAGAAACAGGTATTACCCGGGGAGAAGAGGAGTTGGATTACCAGCAAACTATCCGAGAAACAGAGATACATACATTGACAACTCCTAGGTGTGGGGCTTATCAACTTCGTTTGGCAGATGGAACTCAAGTATGGTTAAATGCCGAGAGCCGTTTGAAATATCCCAGTCGTTTTACCGGAGAGCAGCGAGTGGTTGAGTTAGAGGGGGAAGGATACTTCAAGGTCACTCCCGATACCCAAAGACCTTTTATCGTAAAATCCGGTAATATCACGACGGAAGTTTTGGGAACCGAATTTAATGTCAGAACTTACGTGTCCGATGATTCACACGTGACCTTGTTAAAAGGGAGCGTGAAAGTGAAAAATGTTAGTTCATCTTCGGAGGTGGTAATACGTCCCGGGGAGGACGCTTATTTACAAGGAGACGGGACTTTTGACGTGCGGGAAGTCGACACGGATAATTACTATTTATGGACAGAAGGGTATTTCTATTTTGATGATGAAACCGTGGTCGAGATCATGCGTGAGTTAGGGCGGTGGTATAATATCCGGGTAGAATTCGAGAACCCGCAAGCGATGAATTACCGCTTGCATTTCCTTGCTGAACGCGATCAGAAAATAGAAGAAGTACTGCAATTATTGAACATGCTTGGTAAAGTAAAAGCAACCTACGAAAACAATAAAATTTCGGTAAAATAAAATTTTTTTATCGTTTCTGGTACCCGATTTACATCTCAAAACGAAATCTGAGTAAAGAATACGTATTTGAGTCATGTAAAAATAAATTAAATGAACAAATTTATGAAACACCAGAAACTCCAATTCAAGCCGGGCAGTTTTCGACTGAACGGGTTATTCCGGGTTGTGTTCTTGATGTGTTGCTTGTTATCGGCAGGGCTGACACAGGCACAAGAAAAGAAAATTACGGCGGAATTCAAGGATGTACCCTTATCCAACGTGTTAAAGCAACTGGAAAAACTTTCTACCTACAAGATTCTCTTTACTTATGATGATGTGCAATCCTATAAAGTGACCGTTTCGTTGAAGGATGCGACTATCACCGAAGCTTTGCAAAAAGTACTTGATGGCAAACCTTTTGTTTTCTCGGATGTGGCAAATGGGAAATATATATCGGTCGTGTACCAACCCAAGAAAAAGTCTGATACCACGAAAGAGATCAAGGGAAAGGTCGTGGATAATAAAGGAGAAACAGTTATCGGGGCCACGATTCGGGTTGTGAATGCCACAATCGGGACGGCCACGGACATTGATGGGAATTTTACTCTTCGTATTCCTGAAGACGTGATGACTCTAGAGGTCGGGTTTGTCGGGATGAAGACTCAACTGGTGTCCATCAAAGGGAAAACCGAGGTCCGTGTTGTGATGGAAGAGGATAATACCGTGTTGGAAGACGTGGTAGTTACCGGTATTTTCAAGAAAGCGAAGGAGAGTTACACGGGAGCCGTTTCCAGCATCTCTTCCGAACAATTGAAAATGTACAAGGGGCAGAATGTCCTGCAAACTTTGAAAAATATTGATGCCTCCTTGAACTTCATGGTAAATAATGCCATGGGTAGTAATCCGAATAATGTACCTCAAATCAATATCCGGGGTAATTCCTCTTTGCCCATGAGTGTGCAGGAGTATAACGAGAGTATCAAAAACGACGTGAACTCTCCTTTGATCATCATGGATGGATTCGAAATCACGCTGGAAAAGTTAATGGACTACAATGACGACGAGATCGAGTCCATCAATATATTGAAGGATGCTGCAGCTACGGCCATTTACGGTTCTCGCGGGTCCAACGGGGTGATCGTGGTAGTCACGAGACAACCGGAAGCGGGTAAATTGAGAGTTAACGCTGAGGTCGGAATGGATATTGAAGCTCCGGACTTAAGTTCTTATGATTTGCTGAATGCGGCAGAAAAACTACAATTAGAAAAGATGGCCGGATTATATGATTCCGATTTTCCGGGGAATGATGTGAAATATTCTGAAAGATATAATAAACGCCTAAAAGCTGTACTCTCTGGAGTTGACACGGATTGGCTGAGTAAACCTTTACACACGGGAATTGGTACCCATTATAATTTACGTTTGGAAGGAGGAAGCGAACAATTTCGTTGGAGTGGTGCTTTAGCTTACAAAAACGTGGTTGGAGCCATGAAAGGTTCTTCCCGACGTAACTTTAACGGTTCCATTGTTTTGATGTATACGATGGATAAGTTAACGTTCAAGAATTACACCTCTTACGGGATAAACCGGGGACGTGAAAGCCGGTATGGGGAATTTAGCACGTATGCGCAGCAACAGCCTTATGATGCCCCGTATGACGAGAATGGTAATCTCGTGCGTTATTTCGACGGTTTCCAGTATAACAATCTTGATAAGCAAAATCCGTTATATGACGCTTCGTTAAACTCTTTTGATAAATCAGGATATCAATCGTTAACCAATAACTTTTCCATCGAGTGGGATGTGATCGAGGGATTGAAATTAAGAGGACAACTGGGGATTTCCAGCACGGATAACAGCAGTGACTATTTTTTGCCGGCAGAACATTCCTATTTCACTACCGGGGATCAGAAAGCGGAATATGCCACGGATGAAGGGTTTTTCCGTCGCGGATTGTATCGTTACGGAACCGGGAAAGAATATAGTTACAGCGGAAATGTCACGGTGACCTATAATAAAACTTTTGCCGAGAAACATCTTTTGTCCGTGGGTGTTGACTGGTCATTGGCCGAAACACAATCCCGTTCATACCGTTTCGAGCTGGAAGGATTTTCGAGCGAGGATATGAATTTTTTAGGAAACGCCCGTCAGTACATGAAGGATGGGATTCCTAACGGGACAAAAACAAGCATCCGTCGCTTTGGTTTAACCGGAAACGTGAACTATATCTATGACGGACGTTACTACGTGGACTTGGCCTATCGTGTCGATGGAAGTTCCACGTTCGGGAGTGACAAGAAATACGCACCTTTCTGGAGTACCGGTATCGGTTGGAATTTGCATAATGAGCAATTCCTGCAAGGCCATCCCGTGCTCACGACTTTACGGTTGAAAGCTTCTTACGGGGAAACCGGTTCGCAACAGGGTTCCTCTACCGGGGCATCGACAACCTACAAGTATTCCACGGACAACAAATACATGAACTGGAACGGGACGATCCTGCAAGGATGGGGAAATCCCAAATTGACTTGGCAAAAGACGGACGAGTTTAATGTCGGGATGGAGTTCGGTTTATGGGCAGGACATGTAAAAGGAGAAATCAACGTGTACACGAAAAAGACGGCAAACCTTCTTTCCAACATGGACCTACCCTTGTCAATGGGATTTTCTTCCTATATTGCAAACGTCGGGGAAGTGGAAAATAAAGGATGGGAGGCATCTTTTAGTGGCTACGCTATTCGGAACCCGGAACGTAAAATGAACTTGATGTTTAGTGGGCAATTAGTTTACAACAAGAATAAAATCACCAAACTTTCCGATGCGATCAAGGCCCAGAATGAATTGTATTTGCAGGAAGATGTAGACGTGAGTAACCTGTTCTACGAAGGGCGTCCGCAGAATGCCATTTATGCCGTCCGCTCTTTAGGTATTGACCCGAGTACGGGAAATGAAATCTTCTTGGATAAAGAAGGGAAGATCACCGATACTTGGAAGCCATCCGATAAAGTATATTTAGGATCGAAGGATCAGAAATACAGAGGAAATGGTAGCATCATGTTTATGTGGAAAGGATTGACGGTCAACGTGGCTTGTTCCTATTACTGGGGAGGTAAGGTGTACAACGAGACCTTGTTGAACAAAGTGGAGGTGACAAAGAATACGTTATCCTCCCAAAACGTGGATGCCCGGGTTCTAAAATCCCGTTGGTTTCAAGCAGGTGACGTGACGTTTTTCAAGCAGTTAAGTAACACCCAGACCCGTGCTACGTCTCGTTTCGTGATGGATGACAACGTGTTCGAAATCTCGTCTATTGGCGTCCAATATCGATGGGATTCCCCTTGGATTCAGAAATATACTCGTGCCACGTCGATCACTTTCGGTGTGAATATGTCTGACATCCTGCATTTATCATCCATTAAAATGGAACGGGGAACCAGCTATCCGTATGCTCGTAACATACAGGGATATATCAAGTTTTTATTCTAACACGTAACTAAAAACTGTATTTATGAAAAGATTATATATCATAACGGTATTCGTGGCTTTGTTGTCTGCTTCCTGTAATGATTGGCTGGATGTCCGACCGGACACAGAACAGAAGGACAAAGATTTGTTTACCACGTACAAAGGATTTCAGGATGCCCTCACCGGTTGTTACATGAGTTTGGCTAGCCAAGATGTTTACGGTGAAAGATTAACGATGTCGAACATTGAATCTTTAGCCAATCTTTGGTACCAGTTTCGTAATTCGACACGCTACGAGGACAATGATCTCATGAATCATGATTACACGGGAGATTACTCCAAGACAGCCGTGAAGACGATCTATGCGGGGTTATTCAATGTGATCGCCCAAGCGAACATGATTATTAAATATGCAGAGAAAAACGGGGATGTTATAGAGGACCCTGCAACTCGTGCTGTTATTACGGGAGAGGCGTATGCGATTCGTGCTTTTTGCCAGTTGGACGTGCTCCGTTTGTTCGGGCAAATGCCGCAAGGGGCATCCCGGCAAGTGGAATTACCTTATTCCGAAACGACCTCGATTGACGAGATGCCTGCGTATTATAGTTTTGATGATTACGTCGTGAAATTGGAAAGCGACTTGTCGAAAGCGGAATCTTTATTGAAAGACAATGATCCGTTGTTCCAATATACTTTTTCCGAGTTGAATTCCGCTAACGGGAATGAATTGAGTGATAGCTACATGTACTATCGCCAGTCCCGTATGAATTATTGGGCGGTAAAAGCCATCCAAGCCCGTATGTATCTTTACTTGGGAAAGAAAGACAAGGCGTACGTGCTGGCCAAAGAAATTATAGAGGCCAAAGGTGCCGACGGGGAATTGGTAATGACTATGAGTGGTGAAACCGATATTGCCAAAGGATATAAAGCCTGTCCGTCGGAATGTTTGCTCTACCTCAGTAAATATGACGTGAAAACATACTCGTCCGTCTTCTTGATCGGTAACAAGACCGACCAACAGGCTGGCTCCTCCCACCTCGTGATCTCCGGTTCAATGCTGAGTGACTTGTATGCGGGACAAAACACGGGTTCGCACAACAGGTATCTGAATTGTTGGAACCGGAACGTGAAAGATGCATCGGCCAACTTGTATGGAGCCCTTACAAAATATTATTTTGCAGATGACGTTGAAAACCAGATGTTATATTACCAGATTATCCCGTTGTTACGGATGTCTGAGGTCTACTTGATCGCGATGGAAACCTCTTCCGATCTGGACGAAATAAACGAATGGTATCGTGATTATATGTTGGCACACTCCGTTGTATTGAACGAAGTAGGTTTCTCCTCCTTGAACGAGGTCTCCGGGGAGATGGTAAACGAGTATCGTCGAGAGTTTTACGGTGAGGGACAAATGTTCTACACGTACAAAAGAACCGGGGTGACAACAATGCTTTGGGGTAACGGGAATGCCGACGAGAACGTGTACATCGTTCCTCTCCCGGAAACCGAATATAATCCTAACTCTCAAATAAAGTAAATGATTATGAAACAGTTAATAAATATACTGACCGGGTGCATATTCCTTTTGGGGATGAGTTCCTGCGAGAAAGATTTGCCGGTGTACGAAACCCCGGACTGTTGGTTGAATTTTGTGTACTACAGTTATGATGGTTCCGTGCTGGGGACAGAAAAAGTTACTGATGAGATGCGATGCGCTTCTTACTCGTTCGTGTATGTCGGGGACGAGGTTGAAGTTGATACGGTTTGGTTTGAAATATCAACCATGGGATTCGTATCGGATGAGGACAGACCGTTGGAGCTGGAGCAGATTTTGACCGGGGAAAATGATGCAAAAGCTGACGTGCATTACGTTGCTTTTACCAATGAAAAGTTAAAAGCAAAATATTACATGATCCCGGCACGTAAAACGGGGACTAAAATTCCGGTTGTTGTTAAAAGAGACCCTTCTTTGAATAATGGAGATGTTATCTTACAATTTACTTTTAAGGATAACGGTTATTTTAAACCAGGGTATGATGGGTTGACAATCCGCACGTTATCTATTTCCTCGAAACTGACTAAACCGTCGGTATGGGAAGAGTATTACTGTGATTATTCTTTTGGGCTTTATGGGTCGGAAAAACATCGTTTAATGATAGAATGGACTGGGGAAAAGTGGGATGATGAGTATATCAAGGAATTGATGGATGGGGATTACGCCTATGTCGACTACCTGGCTGGTTGGTTGGTCCGGAAGTTGGAAGAAGAGAATGTAAAACGTGAAGAGGCCGGAGAGGAACCCTACAAGGAAGAAGATGGAACACCGGTTAGTTTTGAGCCTAAAAGTTGGAATTAATTTTAAAAGTAAGAAGGTATGAAAAAATATATCATATTGTCCGTGTTATTCACGCTGTTTGGGCTGGTTTCCTGCTATGATGATGATAGTAGTTTGGGAACTAAGGAAATCGGGGATATTACGATCGGAACTTTGGAAGATGCATCGATTATTTCTTATAGCGGGAATAAATTAATTCGTGAACCGGAAATAGAAACGACTTATCCGGATGATCAATTAACTTATGCGTGGTACATTTACAAGGAAGATCAAGACGAGGGCTTTCGGACAAATAAAATTGATTCGGTTAGGAATTTATCATACGAGGTAAATCTACCGGCAGGAAGTTACACGATTATCTTTGAGGCCACGGCAACCGTGAATGGTTATGCAGCGACGGCTGAAATGAAACTTGCCGTTTCCACCACGTTCTCGCAAGGATTTTATATTTTGAAAGAGACGGCAGAGGGAAACACGGAACTGGATGTATACACGCAGAATGGGTTGGTCTCCGATCTTTTAGCCACGACCCAAGGGGAAGTGTTACCCGGCTCTCCTCGGAATCTTTCCGTGGGCTATAGTCAAGCTTTTATCGACACGGAGGCAAACAAAATGGTCAACGCCAATACAGTCTGTATAACGACGGAACAGAATAAATTTATTTGCCTTCGTACCGTGGATATGTTGAAAGCGTTTGATAATTCGAATCTACTTTTCGAGGAAATGGAAGCAGACGAGGAACCTTATTGTATGGTTCGTAGTCTTGCCAGCATATTCTATTTTTCGAACAAGGGGATCCGCTCTTCTTCAACTAGTGAAAATAGTGGAAAAATGGGATTTCCACTGGATAACGGGGGAAGTAAACACGTTCAGATTGTAAACGGGGGATTTGGAGGACACGTGTATTGGAATAACACGAAACACCGCATAATGACCGTGGATTATAATTGTGGTGCGGCTTTCGAAATCGAGTACAACACGGAAATCAATCAGGATAATCTGGAATGTTTATCGAGTGGTTTAAACTACGTGGGAAGAGCTGAAATTATCTATTTCTTGTGTCAGGATAAAGTTTCCGGTACTCGTTATCTGTACTTACTTTCCGGTGGTGCGATCGTGGAAATCCGACCGTTGAATTCAACGTTGCATTTGGCACAAGGAGACATTATTGCCGGGAACGGGTTAACCGGGACATTTATTTACAGTGTACACAACAATAAATTGTATGCCTATAATTTTGATGCGGAAACAGAAATCGAGGTCCCCGTCACGGGGCTGCCGGCAGGAGAAACGATTTCCTATATTTTTAACCTGTATTGGAATATGGGCCCATTCGGGGATACATCCTTGAATTTTGATCATATCGTGATAGGGACTCAGGAAGAAAATACCTATACCGTGTACTTGTATAATATCCGTGGGGGACAACCGTATGGTGATCCTGTTGATAAGTTCTCTGGGGAAGGGAAATTGAAAAGTGTACGTTATGTTTGTCAGCTTGTAGTAGATACGTTTGCGATGCTTGGGCCGATGTATGGATATGGCCCGTGTTTCCCTTATTGATAAATGATATTTTGATAAAATTTAATACGATGAAAAAAATTATTCTGTTATTATTTGTGTCCTTGTTTGCCCTTTCATTAATGGCTCAGACAAATTTCCGGGACATTACTTACAAGGAGGCTCTTGTGGCTGCTGAAGCTGAAAAAAAGCTCGTGTTCATTGATTTTTATACTTCATGGTGTGGGCCTTGTAAGATGATGATGAAAAATATCTTCCCGTTAAAAGAAGTCGGTGATTATTTGAATGCTAAATTCGTGTGTATAAAGATTGATGCGGAAAAGGGAGAAGGCCCTGAATTGGCAAAACGTTATCAGGTAAAATCGTACCCTACGTTTGTTGCTATTAATCCTGCAGAAGAGATCATGATGACTAAAGTCGGAGGCTCGGGAAGTGGGAGTGGTTTTATCGGCAGTATCGACCGTCTGATAGATCCCGACAAGACACCCGAACGTATGAAACAACGTTATGAAAGCGGAGAACGCACTGCTGACTTGATTTCTGCTTATGCGGGTCTTAAAATGGAGGAAGTTTACAAAAATCGGCAGCCGGATATGACTAAAAAGAACGAGGCATTCAAGATGGTGCAGGATTATTTTAACGGTTTGAAGGATAAGGAACGGCTGGCAGAAGAAAATTTGTTCATCTACGTTTCTTACACGGAGAGTTCTGCGGATGCAATCGCACGATATATGATTGCGAACCGGGATAAATTTGCTCCTACGGTCAAGGATGATATTTCTGATCGAATAAAAGAACTGTACAAAATGGATGTTTCAAATTATCTGACGGCACGGATCCCTTTTAATCAACAGCAATATGACCATTGTAAAAAAGGAATTATGGATCTAGGATTGAATAAGGATGATTATTACACGACGGCATTCCGCTTTATTGAATCTTACGGTAGAGGGAATATGGATGCTTTCATGACACTATGCGAGAAAGAGTATGATAAGTTGAATGATGATTACAAATCTTCTCTCATGTATCGTTTTGCCGACGTGTTTGCTAATGCGGACGAGGCGGTGAAAAAAAGAGCGGCAAAATTTGTACGTCATTCATTCCTTGATATGGATGCGACCATGATTATCTTTGTAGCTCAACAACTGATGCGACTGGAGGGTAAAGGTCATTAATGATTAAAAATATTAAAAGAGGCTTTCGAAATCGAATCATTGAATGTCCCGGTTCTCTAAAATAGAGGCCGGGATATTTTTATGATAGGATCTGTTTTTGTAAAAGATATTTCTTCGCATTGATGATGGGTTGTTGACGCTTTTTTTATACTTTAGCCGAACTAATTTGAAAATGTGACGGATATGTATACTGTAGATGAACTTAGAGCGATTATAAAGGAAGAGTTAGATAAGAAAGAGTATATACAGGAGCCGTATTCCCTGTTCGAACCGATTCTGTATATTCTGGAAGACGGGGGGAAACGCTTGCGGCCTCTTTTAACGTTAATGGCTTACAATCTTTACCGGGAAGATATTGAGAAGGTGTTGAAGTCCGCTATCGGGATCGAAATATTCCACAATTACACGCTTTTGCATGATGATGTGATGGATGATGCGGAGTTGCGGAGAGGCCGGCCGACCGTTCATAAAAAGTGGAATAGTAACGTGGCAATCTTGAGTGGTGATGCGGCAGCGATCACGGCTTACCAGTGTATCGAGCATTGCGAGGACAAGTACCTGCGTCGAGCGATAGATTTTTTTAACCAGGTAGCGATGGACGTGTGTCGGGGACAGCAGTACGATATGTTGTTCGAGACTCGGAATGATGTTTCGGAGGAAGAATATATTAAGATGATTTATCTGAAGACTTCGGTGTTACTTGCCGGAAGTTTGCGACATGGAGCTTTGCTGGCTGATGCTCCGGAGCATGAGTATAACGCTTTGTATGAATTCGGGGGATACTTGGGGCTGGCATTCCAGTTGCAGGATGATTACTTGGACGTGTATGGCGATGTGGCGGAATTCGGGAAGAATATCGGAGGTGATATTGTGGCCAACAAAAAGACTTATATGCTGATCAAGGCGTTGGAACTGGCCGATCCGGAGACGAAAGAAGAGTTGTGGGGATGGATTGAGCGGAAAGAGTTTGATCACGAGGAGAAGATTAAAGCGGTGACCCGGATATACGATCGTTTGGGTATTAAAGAGATCGCTTTTGCGGCGATTGATAAATATTTGAAAATGAGTCGGGATATTTTAGATAAGATTGATGTACCGAAAGAAAGAAAGATCGATTTTTACGAGACGTTGGATGCGATCGGGAATCGGAAAAAATAAAATAAAAGGATAAATGAGTAAATCGAAGCAACAGTTACTGGATGAGCGTTATTTGAGAATGGCCCGGATATGGGCGGAGAATTCGTATTGCGAACGTCGGCAGGTTGGTGCGTTGATTGTGCGGGGGGATGCCATTATATCCGACGGGTATAACGGGACTCCTTCCGGGTTTGAAAATATCTGCGAGGACGAGAATAACAAAACGAAACCTTACGTGCTGCACGCCGAGGCGAATGCGATCACGAAGGTAGCGAAGTCGAATAACAGCAGTTTGGGGGCAACGTTGTACGTGACAGCCTCTCCTTGCATAGAGTGTGCCAAGTTGATCATACAAGCCGGAATCCGGCGGGTGGTGTATTCCGAAAATTATCGGAGTGTCGACGGGATCGAATTGTTGCAGAAGGCCGGGATTGACGTGGCGTTTATTGAGTTAAGCGAGAATCAGGAAAATAAAGATTAAATAGGAAAATAATGAATAAGAGTAATTTGAGGGCTTTGTTGACTCCGATCGTGCTGGCTCTGGCCATCGTGTTCGGGATGATGTTGAACCGGTTCCTACCGGATCGGACTCAAGTGTCAGCGTCCTCGGAAATGTTTTTGCCTGTGACGGGGAGTAAGCTGGATTTGATTATCAGTATGATACAGAATTCGTACGTGGATACCGTGGACACGAGGCAGATCGTGGAGAATACGATTCCGGTCTTGTTGAAGGATCTAGACCCGCACACGGTATATATTCCCGCGAAGGATATGCAACGGGCGAACGAGGGGATCGTGGGAAACTTCGGGGGTGTCGGAATCCAGTTTTACAAGTATTTGGACACGGTGACCGTCGTGAAGGTGGTTCCGGGTGGACCTTCGGAGAAAGCTGGGATAAAGGACGGGGACCGGATTGTTCGGGTAAACGATTCTCTGGTTGCCGGGGTGAAAATGAGCCAAGATAAGATTCAGGAGTTGATGAGGGGTGAGCTAGGTACAAAGGTGGAGTTGACGATCGCTAGAAGAGGGGAGCCGCAGTTGATCAAGAAAGAGGTGGTTCGCGGAAGTATCCCGGTGAAGAGCGTGGACGTGGCGTATATGCTGAATGACACGACGGGTTATTTGAAAACGAATACTTTCGGTATGCACACGTATGCCGAGTTCATGCAGGCGTTGGTGAAGTTGAAGGCAGAGGGGATGAGGAAAATTATTATCGATTTGCGGGAGAATGAAGGCGGCGTGTTGCCGATAGCGATACAGATGATTAACGAGTTCTTGGATGCCGACCGTTTGATTCTTTATACGCAGGGACAGGCGCAACCTCGTACGGACTACAAGTCTAACGGCAAAGGGCAATTCAAGGATTTGCGCGTGGATGTGTTGATTAGCGAGTTTAGTGCGTCAGCCAGCGAGATTTTTGCCGGGGCGATACAGGATAATGACCGCGGGTTGATTATCGGGCGTCGTTCATTTGGTAAAGGATTGGTTCAAGAGCAGCGGATGTTGCCCGACGGTTCAGCTTTGCGTTTGACAGTGGCCCGTTATTATACGCCTTCGGGACGTTCTATCCAGAAACCTTATAATGAAGGGAAAGAGAAGTATTACAATGATATTTACAATCGTTTAGTTCATGGGGAGTTCTCCCAAAAGGACAGTATCGTTTTTGACGAGAATCTGAAATACCAGACTGTGGGCGGGCGTACCGTGTATGGTGGTGGCGGTATCATGCCGGATGTCTTCGTGCCGGCGGACACGACCGGGGTTTCCCGTTATCTGAGTGATGTGACGAGAACCCAGTTCTTGTACGAGTACACGTTTGATTTCATGGACCGGCATCGTCCGGAAATGGTGAATCTGAAGGATTACAAGCAGATTCAGAATTACCTGAAATCATTTGACTTGGTGAACGAGATGGCGAATTATGCAGCCCGTCGCGGTTTGAAACGGGACGAGAAGGGAATAAAGATGTCCTATCAGATTTTACGCACTCGGATCGAGGCGTTTATTGCCCGTCACACGATAGATGACGAGGGATTCTACCCGATTCTTGGACAGATTGATAACACGTTGCAGGAAGCGATTAAACAGTAATTGATGAAGAGTATATTACACGGGAGGCTGATTTTGGGCCTCCTGTTTCTGTTTCTTGCCTTAGGTAGTTTTGCCGATGGGCGCTATATTCCGGTGTATGATGACGGGATACGGGTGGATTACAAGCACTATTGTTTGGGATTCAACAAGGAGCATCGACAGGCGAACTGGGTGTACTACGAGTTGGGAGCTACGAACTTGACAGGGAAAGCGAGCCGGAAGAATGACTTCCGGGTAGACCCGAAGATCAGCCGTTGGAGTGCCACGCCTGACGATTACAAGCGGAGCGGTTATGATCGGGGGCATTTGTGTCCTGCGGCGGATATGTCGTTTAATGCGAAGGCGATGAGCGAGACGTTCTACATGTCGAATATGTCTCCCCAAGTGCCGATGTTTAACCGGGGAATCTGGAAAGAGCTGGAGGAACACGTGCGTAATCGGGCCCGGAAGGAAAAACTTTACGTGGTGACAGGCCCGATTTTCAAGAGTAATAAAGGTGTGATTGGCAAAGGGAAGGTGACGGTTCCGGGATATTACTACAAGTTGTTTTATTCTCCTTCCAAGCAACAGATGATCGCTTACGTGTTGCCTAACGAAGAGAGCAAGCGTCCCTTGGATAGTTTTGTCGTTCCTGTAGATAAGGTGGAGAAGATGACAGGGATTGATTTCTTTTCTCAATTACCCGATGATTTGGAGCGAGTGTTGGAGGCGGATACGCTTTCACACGTGTCACGGGATGGGGGACAGACATCGGGAGGTTCATATCGTCCGACAAGAAATCAACAGATTATAGCGGTTATCGCCGTAGTTGTGATCTTTCTCGTTGTACGTTTCTTGATAAAACACCATGGAGGTAAGAAGAAGAAAAAGAAACCGGCACGCAAACCGGTAAAGAAAAAGAAATAAGCCAAACGGCTTATTTCTCTTTTAAAAGTTTATCAATGACTTTCACCATTTCCTCGAATTCTTTCGGGTCATAGAGACGAGTGAGGAAGGCGATGTTACCTTTCTTATCGATGATGATGTTACGGGTAACACCGGCTCCCTGAGCGGCGTAGGTGTAGAATGCTTTGCCTTCCGGGTCAAAGAGTAGGGGATAGGTGATCTTGATGTCCTTGGCGAACTTTTCGGTGGTTTCTTTGCTCTCTTTGAAGTCGATACCGAAGAGTGCGAACTCTGGGTTGTTCTTGTATTTCAGCCAGATGTCTTTTTCGATAAAAGGCATTTCTTTGCGGCATACACCGCACCAGCTGGCGGTGAATTGTATCATGATGACTTTTCCTTTCAGGTCTTTTAGTTGTTTTTTGGTTCCGTCGGGAAACAATAACTCGATGTTCGGAGCTTTCTCGCCTACTTTCACGATATACCCCCTGTCGTCTTGCTGGGCCTTTGCCAGCGAACAGGTCATGACCAGTAATAGTATAAATGTCAGATGTTTCATAGGATGATGTATTTGTATTAATAACGTTTCAAGCTTTTAGGACTGCCATTCCACGAACATCCGAGACAATAAAGGGTTTCCGTGTCGAATCCTTCCAAGGAATCTCCCTCGTGGACGGGAACAACAACGTGGTCGGTCGTGACTTGTACGAGACAGTTATTTCCCTTCTCGTCTTTCACGTAAAAGCGGCGTATTCCGCATTTTGGGCAGAGTAAAAATTTCATATCACAAATTTTGAGGCATAGTTAATGATTATTCCGGATAGTTGTACGAGAAGAAAGGGGAAATTTGTTTCTTTTCTTTTCGTATACGGGAAGAAATACGGTATATTTGTTGCAATCGAGGTGATTTTATAATTGAATATGGAAAAACAGAAAAAGTATAAGATACATTTTGCCCCGGTACAGGGGATTACCGATTGGACATACCGGAATATACATGCTGAATTTTTCGGGGGAGTGGATGCTTATTACACCCCGTTTATCCGGGTGGAGAAAGAGGATTCGTTTCGTTCGAGGGATATGAAGGATTGCGATCCGGAGTTAAATAGTGTAGAATTGCTAGTTCCCCAAGTGTTGGGAGGGGAGCCTGCGGAATTGGATGTTTGCTTGCAGATGCTGGAAGGACGGGGATACAAGCAGGTGGATATTAACATGGGATGTCCGTTCACGATGATTTCCCGACGGGGAAAGGGAGCCGGATTGTTACCTCACCCGGAGAAGGTGGAGGCCTTGCTGGAGGTGGTGAAAGATTTTCCGGAGATACAATGTTCCGTGAAAATGCGGTTAGGGTGGGAAGATCCGGGGGAATGTCTGAAATTATTGCCCTTGTTGAATGCGGCCCCGTTGGCAGCTATATTTCTTCATGCCCGGGTGGGGGTGCAGGAATACAAGGGGGAGACGGATAAGGAGGCTTTCGAGGCGTTCTATAAAGAGTGTGAACATCCGTTGTATTATAACGGGGACATTTTGACTTTGGAGGATATTCAAGCCGTGACGGAACGTTTCCCTCGTTTGGAGGGAGTGATGATCGGGAGAGGTTTGTTGGCGAACCCGGCCTTGGCACAAGAATACGTGGAGGGTAAGGTGCTTACCGGGGAGGAACGCTTGAGGAAGTTCAAGACGTTTCATGCCGAATTGCTTGCGGCTTATGCCGAACGATTGCAGGGGGATCATCAGTTGTTGATGAAGATGAAAACGTTCTGGGAGTATTTTATGCCTTCGACAGATCGTAAGGTTTTAAAGAAAATACACAAGAGCAATAAGTTAACACAGTATAACGAGGCGGTGGTAAGGGCTTTTATGCCGGGTGAAGAGGAAGAGTAAGTGCGAATGAAGAGAACGATATATATCATCATCGGTTGTATTTCCGTGGTTTTGGGGATTATTGGCATTTTTGTTCCCGGATTACCGACTACGCCCTTTTTATTGTTGAGTTCGTGGTTGTTCTATAATAGTTCGAAACGATTACATGATGCTTTACACCGTTCGAAATGGTTGGGACCTTACCTAAGGCGTTTCCAGGAACGTAAAGGAGTCGGGTGGAAGACAAAAGCGGTGTCGATCGTGTGTATGTGGACGATGATTTCTATTTCGGCTTTCGTGGTTTTCGAGAGCTGGTATGTACGTTTGTTACTTTTAGGATTAGGGGTGATCGGAACGTGTAGCGTGTTGTTTATCGTTCCTAATGCTAAAAAAACGCCGGAAAACTAAATTCCCGGCGTTTTTTTGTATTGAATGTTATCCGATAACGATGTTTACGATTTTCTTCGGGACAATAATCATCTTTTTGATCTCTTTTCCTTCTAGCCATTTTGTTGATTCAGGTGCAGCTTTGACTGCGGCCTCAATATCAGCGTTGGTTGCCGTTAAAGGCATGGATAGTTTGAAACGAACCTTGCCGTTGAAAGATACTGGGTATTCAAAAGCGTCCTCCACTAGGAATTTTTCTTCCCATTTGGGGAAAGACTCTTTCGTGATGCTTTGGGTGTGTCCCAACAAGCTCCATAGTTCTTCTGCCATATGTGGGGCAAAAGGTGCGAGAGCGATCACGAGAGGTTCGAGGATAGCCCGTTTGTTACATTTCAAAGCGGTCAATTCGTTCGTACAAATCATGAATGCCGGAATGGACGTGTTGAACGAGAAGTTCTCAATGTCGTATTCCACTTTCTTGATGGTTTTGTGCAGTACTTTTAACTCTTCTCTGGAAGGAGTTTCGTCACTTACGCTGAAGTCTTCGCCGACTTGGAACAAGCGCCAGAATTTGCGTAAGAATTTGTATACTCCGTCGATCCCTTGCGTGTCCCAAGGTTTACTAAATTCCAACGGTCCGAGGAACATCTCGTACAAGCGTAACGTGTCAGCCCCGTATTCTTCGATGATCGTGTCGGGATTTACCACGTTGAACATGGATTTTGACATCTTTTCAATAGCCCATCCACAGATGTATTTCCCGTTTTCCAAGATGAACTCGGCATTGGCGTACTCCGGCATCCAAGCCCGGAAGGCGTCTTGATCCAGCACGTCGTTCTTGACGATGTTGACATCCACGTGGATTTCCGTGGTTTTATATTGATCTTTCAGTCCGACGGAAACGAACGTGTTTGTACCTTGTATTCTGTACACAAAATTTGAACGGCCTTGGATCATTCCCTGGTTGATCAGTTTCTTGAAGGGTTCTTCCTCGCAAGCCACACCGAGGTCATACAGGAACATATTCCAGAAACGGGCATAGATCAAGTGACCCGTGGCGTGTTCAGAACCACCGAGGTAAAGATCAACGTTTTTCCAATAGTTACATATTTCGTGATCGACTAATGCCTTATTGTTGTGTGGGTCCATGTAGCGTAAGAAATAAGCGGATGATCCGGCAAAACCGGGCATCGTGTTTAATTCTAATGGATAACCCTCTTCTGTCTTCCAGTTTTTAGCTCGTCCGAGAGGTGGTTCCCCGCTCTCGGTGGGCAGGTATTTATCGACTTCCGGCAGCTCCAGCGGAAGTTTGGATTCATCCAGCATATAAGGAAGGTCGTCCTTGTAGTACACGGGGAACGGTTCTCCCCAGTAACGTTGGCGGCTGAAGATAGCATCACGCAAACGGTAGTTGATTTTGCTTTTACCAATGCCTCGTTTTTCTACTTCTCCGGCAATGTAGGCAATGGCTTCTTTGACTTCCATGCCGTTGATAATGCCGCTATTGATCATTTTACCTGCTTTCGCATCGTAGGAACCTTCCGACATATCGTGTCCTTCCCCGTCATCGACAACGGGTACGATGGGCAGGTTGAAATGTTTGGCGAAAGCATAGTCACGACTATCGTGTCCCGGTACGGCCATGATGGCTCCGGTTCCGTAGCCGGAAAGAACGTATTCACTGATCCAGATGGGTATAGCCTCGTTGGTGAACGGGTTGATGGCATAAGATCCGGTGAAGACTCCCGTAACTTTTTTCACTTCGGTCTGGCGTTCCCGTTCCGTCCGTTTGGACACGTAATCCAAATATTCGGCTACTGCATCTGCCTGTTCGGGAGTTGTTAACGGTTTCACGTAATCGGATTCAGGAGCCAGTACCATGAAACTAACCCCGAAGATGGTATCCGGACGGGTAGTGAATATCTCTAATTTCAAGTCAGAATCTTTCACGTCGAATTTCACGTCTGCACCTTGTGAACGACCGATCCAATTGCGTTGGATATCTTTCAGGGAGTCAGACCAGTCAAGATTTTCGAGTCCGTCAAGCAACCTTTGGGCATAAGCGGAAACCCGTAATGACCATTGACGCATCTTTTTTTGTACCACAGGATAACCTCCGCGAAGAGATAACCCTTCCTTTACCTCGTCATTTGCCAGTACGGTTCCCAATTGGGGACACCAGTTTACCATCGTGTCGGCTAGGTAAGCGAGGCGGTAATTCAGTAATATTTCTTGTTGTTCTTTCGTGCTTTTGTTTTTCCATTCCTCGGCGGTAAAGTTCATTTCCTCTCCGCAAGCCACGTTTATGCCTTGAGTCCCGGTGCTCTCGAATGCTTTTACCAATTCTGTAATCGGCATAGCTTTCTGTTTGTCGTAGCAATAGAAACTATTGAACATTTGGATAAAAGTCCATTGCGTCCATTTGTAATATTCCGGGTCGCAGGTACGGATTTCACGGTCCCAGTCAAAAGAGAACCCGATTTTATCCATTTGTTCCCGGTAGCGACGGATGTTTTTCTCCGTGGTGATTGCCGGGTGTTGTCCGGTCTGAATGGCATATTGCTCTGCGGGCAGACCATATGCGTCATATCCCATGGGATGCAGTACATTAAATCCTTTCAGATGTTTGTAACGGGAATAGATGTCGGAAGCGATGTAGCCTAGCGGGTGTCCCACGTGCAACCCTGCCCCGGATGGGTAAGGAAACATATCCAACACGTAATATTTGGGCTTGGAAGGATCGACTTCCACCCGGTAAGTTTTGTTTTCTTGCCAGTAGCTTTGCCACTTTTTTTCGACTTCCTTGAAATTGTATTCCATGTTAATCCTTTTTTAGTTCTCGTAATGAGTTGCAAAGGTAATAAAAATCACACGAAATTAATGTAGGAGAATAATGTACGGAGCTAATTTTAAATTTTGTCGGTAAGAATCAAAGAACCAAGGCCTAACCTTATCCCTATAATCAAGTATGTAAAGGGCGTTTTTTACCCATTTTAAGGGATTGTGGGAGGGAGTGGGCTACTTTATTTTTGCGACACTAAATTGTTGTTAAACTAAATTTTTAAATATAATGAAAAAGATGAATTGGTTTCTTGTGGTTATCATGTTGTTCGGTGCGTGTTTTGCGGCTTGTACGGATGATGATGATAACGGTGGTTCTTGGGATGGAGAGTCTGTTACCGTAGATTGTGATCCATATGATGCTTGGTCATATTTTAGTTTCAAAGAGGGGAAGACGGTGAAAACGTTGAAAGTGAAGAGTATGGAAGGGGCTGTGACGGGAGTATATTACGGAGATTTGAGGTCTAGTACTCTTATAAAGAATACCGATTCTTTATTGATGGTGATTAATGAAGGCGTCGGTGATACCGTGGTTATTTCCTTCCCGGCTTGTGAAATTGGTGGAATGAGTGGAACAGAAACAACGGGTGCTAGTTTTTCTTTAAAAGCCATTGCTAAAAAAGAGGGGAATGTATGGAGTATCTCAAGTGCGAAGTCAGTTGTTGCGATGGAAAAAGATGATGAAACCACGACGGATTATTATATGTCGATAAATGGAACAATCGGTACGACGAAAGATGCAGACTTTAGTCTTGCTTTGTATATGAATGTAAAGGCCATGGAAGATGGAGGTATGCAGATGGATATGGGAGGAACCTTTGCAGGGGAATCTACTGGAAAGACCTATGGTGTGGATGGTGATGAAACTTCTTTCGATTGGGATATTGCTTTCCATCGGTATGATATAAAAACGAATGGTGGGGCAGCTGTCATGTTGCAAACTACGGATTTGGAAAGTGTTACTTCTGCCAGTATTACCGGAGAAAGTTTCACTTCAGATGTGGATGGGGAAGTCATGGTGGATATGTCGGGAATGATGAGTGGTTTTGTTGGGTATCAACCCACGAAAGTTAACGAAGTACTGGCTAAATGGGTAACGGCAACTCCTACCGGATCAATGCCCCCGTATTCTTATGAAATTAATGGTAAAGTGTTTGTTGTAAAGACTGCCGGCGGCGAATTTGCAAAATTGCGTTTCACGGATATGTCTGATGCTACGGGTAAGAATGAGGCTGCTACATTTGATTACGAGTTTCCTCTAAAATAATTTTTGTTCATGATTTATCGACCGTAAGAGGAACAGACTTTCTCTTACGGTTTTTTCCGTAAAAAAAAGAGTTTTATGAGGCGTGATTTGTTGATATTGTTTTTTATTCTTTTGTCGTCAGCATTGATGGCTGATGAGCATACCAATGAGGCTCCTTCTTTTAGAGTGCAAGGAATTGTTACCGATGAGAAGGGCGAGGGATTACCGGGAGCATCCGTGTGGGTAAAAGGAACGGTGGTTGGGGCCGGGACAAATGCTAAAGGGGAGTTTTCTTTTAAGTTATCATCGAAGAATAAATGTGTGTTACGGGTGAGTTTCACGGGATATGAACCGCAAGAGCGGGAAGTGACCCCTGGGGTTGATAGTTTGTATCGTTTCGTGTTGAAACCGAGTAATAATGCGTTGAATGAGGTAGTGATCACGGGAACCCGTACGCTGAAACCGTTGAAGGATGTTCCGGTGCTTACCCGCGTGATTTCATCGGAAGATATAGCACAGGTGAATCCATTGGATTTGCAAAGTTTACTGGAATATGAAATGCCGGGTTTACAGTTCGGGCTGGCCCATGGTTCCGGATTGCCGGAATTGAAATTTCAGGGATCTGCCGGAGGATACGTGTTATTTATGATTGATGGAGAACGTGTTGCCGGAGAGGGGTCCAGTAATAATATTGATTATAGTTTGATTGATATGGATAATGTAGAACGTATTGAGATTGTCAAGGGACCGATGTCGACTCTTTACGGTTCTCAAGCAATGGGGGGAGTGGTAAATATTATTACGAAAGATGCGAATCGTCCTTTTACGGGGAACGTTTCTGTACGTTATGGAAATAATGATGAGAGTAAATATTCTTTGTCTTTGGGGACTAAACAAGGACGTTTTTCTGCATTGACATCTCTTTCCTACCGTAAGCGAGATGCTTATGCCTTAAAAGATAAAGAAGGGCAAATCGAATATTCGTATTACAAAGATATATATGGGAGAGATTCCGTGGTTGCGGATACTTCGGAGAAAGGGATGTCCAGTGTAAATGGATTCGAGATTTGGCAAGCGAATCAGAAGTTGAGTTACACGTTTAACGAGAATTTTCGGATCTCATTGAGTGGGACATATTATAATAATGACGTGTTGGAGTACGTGGAGCAAAAAGAACAGGATCGCTTTTCTAATTACAGTATAAATCCTCGGGTTTATTACGCTATTAATGATTCTCATATACTGGATTTCTCGTATGTGTTTGAGAATTACGAAAAGCGTTACGTTTATACCACTTCATTGCCTTCTAAAAAGATTTTTGGAGATTTAACCAATACCGTTCGGTTGAATTATACCGGATATATCCATGAAAAACATACCTTGACGGCCGGGATAGAAGTGAATACGCAGAAATTGCAACATTATTGGTTTGATAATGGTTCGGGGAAGAAATTTGATGCCCAGACGTATGTTTTGTATTTGCAGGAGGATTATAAGGTGAGTGATTCGTTTAGTGTGTTGGCTGGGGTTCGTTCGGATTGTCATTCAAAATACGGTTTTCACGCCAGCCCGAAAATTTCGTTGATGTATAAATATGGTGTTTTGACACTGCGCGGTGGCTATGGGATGGGATTTCGTATACCATCTTTGAAAGAATTGCATAGTGAATATGATATGGGCGGACAGGGATTTTTCATGATATACGGAAACGAAGATTTGGAGCCTGAGATCAGTCATCAGGGAACGTTTTCGGCCGAGGTGACGAAAGGAATTTTTAATGGTTCCATCTCCGGTTATTATACGAGATTCTTTGATGAGATCGCTTTGGGCTTGACCTCAGACGGGAAAGATCAGCAATATTATAATGCAGATGATGCAACAAGAACGGGTGTTGACGTGATGGCGCAGTTCCGTTTTAAAAACGGTTTGACCCTAAAAGGTGCTTACGCTTATATTGATGTACATTCCGAAGTGGATGGGTATAATATGGCGAGTGATCGCCCGCATAGTTTGATTTTTACGGCCAGTTATTCCAAGACGTTCGGGAAGGTTGGTTTGTCGGCAGCCTTGAACGGGCGGTGGATGTCTTCGGTGGAGACATGGTACAAGAATAGTGCAGGTGGTTACGTGAAAAATGAATATGAGAGCCGGACTTTCTGTTCGTTAAATCTTGGCGCTCGTTTCCCGAGAGGTTTCCGTTTCACGGCAGGTATTGATAACCTGTTTGATTTCAAGGATAAAAATGTGACAGCCGATCAATCGGTGACCCCGCAAAGGGGGATCGGGTTTATCGGGACGTTGTCGGTGAATATAGCAGATTTATTAAAATTATAATCCATTAAAGAGAATACTGATGAGAAAAAAGTGGCTTGCGTTGGGGTGTCTTTTAATTGTCGTCTTGTTAGGGATCTGGGCGTACAACGTCTGGTTCGGAACCACCAAGATTGCTTTCGTGAATTTCCAGACGATTACGATGGGAGGCATTGCGAAGGCGAATGACAATTCATTTATTAAATTGCAAGAGGTACCCGTGGAGGAACTGGATCGGTTGTCCGGTTTTGATGTGGTGTTTGTGAATGGTATGGGGCTGCGTGTCGTGGAGGAACAGCGGCAGCAGATACAGAAAGCGGCAGATAAAGGTGTACTCGTGTACACGACAATGGCGACGAATCCGGCGAATAATATATGCACGATTGATTCTGTTGACCAAGTCGCTTTGCGGGGTTATCTGGGGAGCGGTGGAAGACGGAATTACAAGAATATGCTGAACTATATCCGAAAGAATATGGATAAGAAGTTGATTTCCGTGGAAGAGCCGGGAGCCCCGATTGAGAGGTCGTCGGATGTGTTGTATCATGTCGATATGGATAAGCCGGGAGATGAGCTTGATTTTATTTCCGTGGAAGAATACGAGAAGTATTTGAAAAGTAAGCAATTATATAAAGAGGGGGCGAAAAAGATCGTGGTGACTGGGCAGATGGCAGATGCCACGGGATTGATTGATACGTTGGAGCGAGTGGGGTATAATGTTTACCCGGTTTTGTCTTTACGGCGTCTACTTGATTTTGTGCGTGAAATTAGCCCGGATGCTATTATCAATATGGCTCATGGCAGGTTGGGGGATGAGGTCGTGAAATATCTGGAGGAACGTAATATTCTGTTATTTGCCCCGTTGACCGTAAATAGTCTGGTAGAAGAATGGGAACAAGATCCGATGGGGATGTCCGGAGGATTTATGTCACAGAGTATCGTTACTCCGGAAATTGACGGGGCCATTCGGACGTCGGCACTCTTTGCCCAGTACGAGGATAAAGAGGGATTGCGTCATTCTTTTGCCGTTCCTTCACGGTTGAAGACATACGTGGAAAATATTCAGAAGACGTTGGCTTTGAAGGAAAAGCCGAATAGCGAGAAACGAGTTGTTATTTACTATTATAAAGGTCCGGGACAAAGTGCCATGAGTGCTGCCGGGATGGAAGTGGTTCCCTCGTTGTATAATCTTTTGAAAAAGATGAAGGAAGAGGGATATAAGGTCGAGAATCTTCCGGCAAATTCCAAGGAATTGGAGAAGATAATCATGGCGGAAGGAGCCGTGTTCGGTACTTATGCGAACGGGGTGATGGATCGTTTCCTGAAAGAGAGTCACCCGCTGCTGATTTCAAAAGAGGAGTACGAGAGTTGGGTGAAACAGGCTTTACGACCGGAAAAATATGCCGAGGTAGTAGCTGCTTTCGGGGAGTTCCCTGGGGAATACATGAGTACTGCCGATGGTAAGTTAGGGGTATCCCGCATACAGTTCGGGAACGTGGTCATTATGCCGCAGCCGGCAGCCGGAGGTGGGGATAATGCTTTCCAGATTGTACATGGGACGGATGTTGCACCCCCTCATTCCTACGTGGCCGCTTATTTGTGGATGCAGTACGGATTCAAGGCGGATGCTATGATTCATTTCGGAACACATGGTAGTTTGGAGTTTACACCCAAAAAACAAGCTGCTTTGTGTGATTTGGATTGGCCCGATCGATTGGTGGGCAGCGTGCCTCATCTCTACATCTATTCTATTGGTGACGTGGGTGAGGGGATGATTGCCAAACGTCGCGGGTATGGTGTGTTGCAATCTTATTTGACTCCCCCGTTTATGGAGAGTAACGTGAGGAGCATTTATCGGAATCTGACGGAAAGAATAAAGATATATAATCAGAAAGCCTATCCGGAGAAAGGTACGGCTGATCCGAAGGAGGTGGAGAAAGCAGCTTTGTCGGTGAAGGAACTGGCTGTTTCCTTGGGAATGCATCGGGAGTTGGGGTTGGATAGCGTGTTGAATGTTCCCTACACGGAAGAAGAAATATTGAAGATCGAGAATTTTGCGGACGAGTTGGCGGCGGAGAAGGTTACCGGACAATTGTACACGATGGGAGTTCCATACGAGGCTACCCGCATTGAATCGTCCGTTTATTCGATGGCAACCGATCCGATAGCTTACGGGTTGTTCGGGTTAGATCGGTTGAGAGGTAAGGCGGATGCTGATGTGTTGAAACGGAAAACTATTTTTACCGAACGTTATCTCGATCCGGCCAAGCGATTGGTGGGGAGACTGCTGAATGGCCAGGAGAAAGTGGATGATGGTTTCATTTGTCGGGTGGCGGGTATCACGAAAGAAGAGTTGGCACAGGCTCGTGAAATCGATCAAGACCGGAATGCTCCTAAGGGGATGATGGCGATGATGATGGCTGCCGCGGCGAAACAACCGGAAGTTATGCCTGTGAAGAAGGAAGAGGGAGGACATCCTATGTCCGGGATGATGAAGAATATGATGAAACAGATGGGTGAGGGGAAGACTCCCGAAGAGCGTTTGGAGATGGCAAAAAAGATGGGAGCGCCCGAAGAGGCTGTGGAAAAAATGAAAGCGGCTATGGGAAGGGGAAAAGGTGAAAAAGGTCCGGATGCGAAGACTGGAGGAATGCAGGGGAACAGGGGGGCTGGAGGAAACCCGGATATGAGTGCCATGATGAAGGCGATGATGGGAAAAAAGACCAAGGAATATTCCAAAGAAGAGGTGAACAAGGCGCTGGCTATTATGGAAGTGGAACGGACGTTGAAAAACGTGAATAATTATAAGCGGGCATTACAGGAAAGTCCGGATGGTGAGTTGCAGTCGTTGATGAACGCCTTGAATGGCGGTTACACGGCTCCTTCTCCCGGAGGGGATCCTATCGTGAACCCGAATACTTTGCCGACGGGACGGAATCTTTTTGCTATAAATGCAGAGGAGACACCGACGGAATCAGCCTGGGAAAAAGGAATGCAGTTTGCAAAGAGTACAATCGAGATGTATCAGAAACGACATAACGGGGAGTTCCCGAAAAAGGTCAGTTACACGCTTTGGTCCGGAGAGTTTATTGAAACGGGCGGGGCCACGATTGCCCAAGTGTTGTATATGCTTGGAGTGGAGCCCGTGCGGGATGCTTTCGGGAGGGTGAGTGATTTGAAATTAATTCCGTCGGCTGATTTGGGGCGTCCGCGTATTGACGTGGTTGTACAGACTTCCGGACAATTACGGGATATTGCTGCATCTCGTCTTTTCTTGGTGAACCGGGCCGTGGAGATGGCTGCTGCTGCCAAGAATGACCAATACGAGAATCAAGTGGCAGCCGGGGTGCTGGAAGCGGAAAAGACGTTGATTGATAAAGGTATTTCCCCGAAAGATGCCCGTGAGATTTCAACTTTTCGGGTCTTCGGGGGTGCGAATGGTGGTTACGGAACCGGAATACAGGGGATGGTTGATGCCGGAGACCGTTGGGAAGATGAATCGGAAATTGCAGCCACCTACTTGAATAACATGGGTGCTTATTACGGTAGCGAGAAGAACTGGGAGAAATTCCAGCAGTTTGCTTTCGAGGCGGCCTTGACCTGCACGGACGTGGTGGTTCAACCCCGGCAGAGTAACACGTGGGGGGCGTTGAGTCTGGATCACGTGTATGAGTTTATGGGAGGCTTGAACCTGACGGTTCGCAACGTGACAGGGAAAGATCCGGATGCTTATCTCAGTGACTACCGGAACCGGAATAACAACAAGATGCAGGAGGTGAAGGAGGCTATCGGCGTGGAGTCGAGAACCACGATTTTCAACCCTTCTTATATCAAGGAGAAAATGAAAGGAGAGGCGACTTCTGCAGCCGGTTTTGCTGAAATTGTCCGTAATACATACGGTTGGAACGTGATGAAACCTTCGGTGATCGATAACGAGATGTGGGACGAGATTTACAATGTGTATGTAAAGGATAAATTTAATCTGGGGGTACAGGATTTCTTCGAGCAGCAGAGTCCGGCAGCTTTACAGGAAATCACGGCTGTTATGATGGAGACGGCACGTAAGGGAATGTGGAAGGCAACGGATCAGCAATTGGCCGATTTATCGAATTTACATACGGATTTGATTCAGAAATATAAACCGGCTTGTTCCGGATTTGTATGCGATAATGCCAAATTACGTGATTTTATCGCATCTAAAGCGACTCCTGAGGCTGCCAAGCAATATCAGAATAGCATAATGAATGTGCGGGAAGTTGCGGCAGATCAGTCTAAAGGTGTCGTGATGAAGAAGGATGAAATTACTTCCGAGACACACAAACACACGAATAAGGTGAATACCGTTTGGATTGTTGTCGGTGTTGTTGTAATCTTGGGCGGTTTGGCAGTTTTAATGCGTAAAAGACGTAGAAACAGGATGTAACAATGGATACAATTGTATTGATATTAATGTTGTTGACAGCATTTAATTTTTTGTTGAAACAAACCTTTTGGAAACCAGTAGCGGTGGGAGCCGTTGCTGGTATTGTCTCTATATTTGTGATCTTGATGTGGCCTTATGCTATTGAACAATCAAAAACACAAATTGCTGATTGGTTGTCAGACAATCGATTGATGTTGGATACTTCCGTTGTGTTGACCTTGGAGATTGTTTTGCAGATGGCATTCTGCCTGTTGGCGGTTCATGTGGCAAATTATTCTCCGGTGAAGAAACGTATGATGGTGGCTTATCGCTTATTGTATTGGTTTCCGGGGGTGTTGATTATTCCGGTTTTATTCTTTGGTTTGACACAGGCTATATTCTCTTTTCCAGGAGTTTCATTTAAATTGATTGCCTGGTTGTTTGGTCTGTTTGTTTTCGTGGTTATTCCTTTGGGAAGATGGTTGATCAGGTGGTTGTTGCCGGAAGAAGACTTGCGTTTGGAGTTGTTTTTCCTGACAAATGCTTTGGTTGCTATCTTAGGAATTATTGCCACGGTAAACGGGAGAACGGCAGTGGAGGGAGTAGGCGAGGTGGACTGGTCGGCATTGACCGGTTGTGTTGTATTATTTTTAGTGGGAGCTATTGCAGGGTGGATGGTATATGTAATTAAAAGAAAACTAACTTTTAAATTGAGAAGATAATGAATGCTATTTCTGATATCATGTTTTGGATTTCAACGGGATTGTTAGTACCTGTTATCGTGTTGTTGATTTTGTTGTTTTTTCGTTCCCTTTTACTGGTAGGGAGTTTCTTTGGTCAATATGTTTCTATTCGCAAGACGGATAAGCTGATTCGGGAACAGATGGAGACGTTGCACGTGAATAACGTGGATCATTTTGCAGAGAAATTACCGGAAAAGAGTAATTCTTTGGTAGTGATGTTTATGAAACGGATCTTGGCGGAGCAGCAGAATAAAGCACAAGTTCAACGTTTGTTGGCTAATTTCGAGATTGTGGCGGATAAGGATTTGGCGATATCTAAAACGTTGACCAAGTTAGGACCGATTTTAGGTTTGATGGGTACCTTGATCCCGATGGGACCTGCTTTAGTCGGTTTGTCCACGGGAGATATTGCTTCTATGGCTTATAATATGCAGGTTGCTTTTGCCACGACGGTGATCGGGTTGGTGGCCGGTGCGATCGGTTTCTTGACCCAGCAGGTGAAACAACGTTGGTATTTGCAGGACATGACTAATTTGGAGTGTCTCGTGGAAGTGTTGAATGAAAAGAATGAGAAGAGATGAAACGTAATCTGTTAAAGAAAGAAGAGGATAATGACCCGATTAGTGCGGTGTCGAATCTTTTTGATGTGGCGATGGTGTTTGCCGTGGCTCTGATGGTGGCATTGGTGACAAGGTATAATATGACAGAGATGCTCTCGACAGAGGATTTCACGATGGTGAAGAATCCGGGAAAGGAGAACATGGAGATTATTACCAAGGAAGGCGAAAAGATCAACCGGTACACTCCTTCCGAAGATCAGAACCAGTCGGGGAAACGAGGGAAGAAGGTGGGGATTGCATATGAACTTGAAAATGGTGAAATTATTTATGTTCCGGAATAGAAAGAGAGCGTAAAACACTATATTTGTCGTGGAATTAAAAGAAAGTGCCTGTGTCCACGAGTTTAGTTTTAACGGTTTTACTGGCTTATTTTTTACTGTTGATCCTAGTTGGCTTTGTGACAACTAGGAAAGTCAATAGTGAGATGTTTTTTACTGCAAACCGGAATTCCCCTTGGTATCTGGTGGCTTTCGGAATGATCGGTACAACACTTTCCGGGGTGACTTTTATCTCTATTCCCGGAGAAGTCGGTAATACGCATTGGACTTACCTGACCTTGGTTTTCGGTAATTGCGTGGGGTATATCGTGATTGCTCTCGTGCTTTTGCCCTTGTTTTACAGGCAGAACTTGGTTTCTATTTATTCCTGGTTGGGAACTCGTTTCGGGGAGAAGGCCCGGTTAACGGGTTCTTTCTTTTTTATCGTGTCGCAGCTGGTGGGCGCTTCTTTCCGGTTATTTTTGGTCGTTGGCGTGTTGCAACTGGCTTTCTTTGATGCCATAGGCGTACCTTTCTGGTTGACCGTGTTAATCACTATTGTTTTCGTGTGGATTTATACCGTGCGGGGCGGGATCAAGACGATCGTTTGGACTGATACGTTACAAACCGTGTTTATTCTGATCTCTGTCGGGCTGACAATCGTGGTAGTAAATAAGGCACTGGATTTTAATTTTTTTTCGGCTATTTCGGCTATAAAAGAGAGTCCTCTTTCGAGGGTGTTTGATTTTGACTGGCGGTCAGGACAGAATACGGTGAAACAGTTTTTGGCAGGCGTGGCGATCACGGTTTGCCTGAATGGGTTGGATCAGAATATGATGCAGAAAAATTTGACTTGTCGTTCCTTGCGGGATTGTAAGACAAATATGTTTTCGTTTTCTTTTTTATTCTTGGTGACGAACGTGTTATTTTTGATGCTAGGGGCCTTGCTTTACATATATGCAGAAAGAGAAGGTATCTTGCTGCCCGGTAAGTCTGATGACGTGTTTCCTTTTCTTTCCCTGAATTATTTTGGGGCCACTGCCGGTTTGTTTTTCCTGTTGGGAATAACTGCTGCGGCCTATTCTTCGGTTGATTCTTCATTGACTGCTTTGACGACCTCTTTCTGTATTGATTTTCTGAAAATAGATCCGGGAAATAAGGAGGAGAAGAAAAAGCGGATCGGGGTGCATATCATGTTTTCGTTACTGATGATTTTCGTGGTTGTACTCTTCCGGGAACTGAATAATTCGAGTGTAATATCGTCTCTTTTTAAAGCGGTAGGTTATACGTATGGGCCTCTCTTGGGGCTTTTCACGTTTGGTTTGACTACAAAGTATCAGGTACGGGAAAAGTATCTGCCTTGGGTCTGTTTGCTTTCACCGGTGGTTTCTTACGTGGTGAATTGTTACTCGGAACAACTTCTTTTCGGGTATAAATTCGGTTTCGAGATACTCCTACTTAATGGATTCCTTTGTTATCTTGGGTTGTTATTTATCCGGGACAAGTCATCTGGTAAGATCATAAATAGTTGAACTTCGACCGATTTGAGACATAATGGTCGAAATTCTAAAATCGTAAATCACAATTTTTTATTGATGTGGTGGAACCTCAATCAATAATACCCGAGATTTTTCGATAGCTTTGAATTCGACTTCATCGGTATCATACACCCCGACTCCATCACGGCGATTCAAGGTTAGGCTCTTTAGCGTGATACTTCCTTCAATAATAAAGATATACACGCCTAGGCTCTCCTTTGATTTCATCTTGTAGAGTTGTAAAGAATCTTTGTCTAGGTCGGCAATCGAGAACCAGGCTTGTTGATAAATCCACAATCCTTTGCCGTTACCGGGATAAGGAGATACGATCTCGCTGATTTCATTCTTGCGGATTAAATCGGAAATCACGGCGTTCTCGTACCGGGGTGGTACGTTCTGTTTGTTCGGGAATACCCAGATTTGCAGGAATTCACTAGGCCGATCGTCATTTCGATTGTATTCACTATGCATTATGCCTGTTCCGGCACTCATCACTTGAATTTCACCTTCTTTGATCGTGTCCTTGTGTTTCAGGCTGTCTTGATGTTCCAAGTCGCCTTTCAAAGGGATGGAGATCACCTCCATGTTTTTATGAGGATGCAGGTCAAAACCCGTTCCTCCTTCTATCCAGTCGTCATTAAGTACGCGCAATGCCCCGAAATGAATTCGTTGTGGATTGTAGTAATCTGCGAAACTAAAGGTGTGGTGGGTTTTTAACCATCCGTGGTCGAAGAAACCGCGACTCTCGGCTTTATGTAGTATTGTTTTCATAACCTTTTTATCTTGTATATAATTATATACGGCTAGAGGGACAATAAGGTTGCGAAATTGTTTGTTCTGGGTTAAGCTATGGTTACTTTATCCCAACAATATATTATAGACATATCATGTACATAGCATAAACACGAATCGGTGTTTATGTTGTGTTGGAGTTGTGTCGGATCTTGGATTTTGAGGTAGGGAAAGGATAAGGTAATGTTGGTGTAAGGGAAAATAATCGTTAAATGATTATTGATATATGAATTAGAAATTTAGGTTTAATTGTATTGTAAAACGTTAAACTATAATGCAATAGAGTGTTTATTATAGGATCGTTTAATGCGTTGCAAATATACTAAATTTTCATATAGCGCAAATAGAAGTAAAATATTTTTCTTCAATTTAACAATCAGGTTGTTAACACGTTTATCAGAAATTGTAAAAAAAGATAATGTGTTAATATCATTAAACGATCGTTTTTTGAGATAAAATATCTTTAATGCAGACAGCTTTCTTTCGTTGAATCGCTGTTTATAGCGAGACGATTGAAACACATGGCATTAAATCAAAACCGGTAAAAGGGTTAGTGCGCGAAGCGCATCCGATTGGAAAATACGGAGAAAGCTGTTCTTGACTCGATTGATGCCTTGACAAGGGAAATATCAAAAGGTACATGATTGACAATAAAAAAATAAACTGGTACGTGGCTCACACCCGGGTGAATCAAGAGTTATGGATAAAGAAGAGACTTGACGAGTTGGGGATCGAGAATTTTTTACCGCAGGAAGAGCAAGTCCGGGAAACGCCCTTGGGCCGTAAAACGATCCGGGTACTTTTGATCCACGGGATGATCTTTATCCGTACGGACAAGGCAACGAGTTTTTCATTGATCAATGATCACGGGCTTAATATCGTTTATTTAAAAGACATCGAGGGGCGACACTCTTTGATTGTTCCCGATAAACAAATGTGTGATTTCATGTTTTTGCTGGATTTTTCCCCGAGCGGGATAGAGGTGTTGAACAAGAATTTGAAACGAGGAGACCGGGTACGAGTGATCAAGGGTCCCTTGCTGGGATTGGAAGGAGAGTTGGTCCGTCTGATGGGACACAAACGTGTGGTTATCCGCTTGGAAGGAGTCGTGTCCATTGCGACGTCTTACATTCCAGGTTCCTTTTTGGAACGAATAGAGTAGAATAAGATGATGAAAAAAGGTTTATTTTATGATTTGTACGACCGGTTACGCTTGGTTAATTTCCGTTCGTACTCCCCCGACAAGTTATCCGGGTTCCTTCATGGGTACCTCACGGTTTACACGATGGTTCGGATATACCCGTGGCTGGAGGCTGATTTCGGAACCCCCTACGATATTCACGAACGGGCGAAAGAGATAGCCCGCTGGTACGAGGTGCTGGTGCAGAATGAAGACCTTCCGGCAGATCCTCGTGCCGGTTATGCCGCAGATTTGATGGATGTTTACCAGTTGTACTCGGATTTGAATTTTTTGGAGAAGGGAGTGGATGCCGCGTACGATATACTGACTCCTTGGGAGAGTGGTAAGCTGGTGTTACCTTGTCGTACTCCTAATATTTGTCGGCTATTGTGTAATTGTTACTATTTCACGGGGGAGGCGCAATGTGGAGAATTGGCAGGTAAACTGGTGACGGAAGCCTTGGGATACATGCGGGGAAATCACCGGGGCAATTTGCTGGGGTGGTGGGATGCGATTTGTCTGTATGATAACGTGGTCGGCTTGATGGAATTATCGCTTGAAGAACGAGAACACTTGGGAGAAGAGCGATTGCGGTTATCCGTTCGAGTACGCCAAGTAGAAGATGAGGTAGTCGGGGAATTCGAGCGAATAGGTGATATTTTCACTATTGATACCGGGCAGGTATTTTATATTTTGGCCAAGCGGGAATTTGCCGCCTGCAACGAAGAGTATGGAAAGTAAGAATGAAAAATAGAAATACATAATTATGAAAATTGCAATAGTCGGAACCGGGTATGTCGGTTTGGTATCCGGAACGTGTTTTTCTGAAATGGGAGTAGATGTTACTTGTGTGGATATTGATAGAGACAAGGTAGAACAGTTGAGAAAGGGGATAATCCCA
>DYVS01000073.1:0-15026 GCA_020743075.1 Butyricimonas virosa
ATGGATGAATATCTATTGATTTCTCTATTTCACCTTGAGCTTTTACATAATCAGCTTTTGAATAAGATAAAAAGGCTTTTGCCGTTATGCTTACTAGTTGCGAATACATAGAATCTACAAGTTGCAATTTATTTGGTAAATTGGTCTGAAAAACTTCATTTTTAAGTTTTAATTCCAACCCTTTATCATTAACAGCCGCTCCTCCAAATATTGATTTTAAATCTCCTTGGGGAGAAAAAACAATCATTATTGGAAAACTATATTCATGTAACAACTGAGGCAAAAAATTATACCCTACGATATCCACAGGATTTTCAAAACACCAGTATTTCTCCAATAAATGATCCTTTAAAACTTCATTATCCCGAATCATTTCTTTCAGAATATCACAAGCATGACATTCCCTGTGAGAAAGAAGAAATAATATATCTTTTTTATCTCCTTCCGTTGAAGCAAAAGCATCTTGAAAAGGCATTCTAATAAAAAGTTCCTCTTTTACCTCTGTACATGCACAACAGCTAAATATGAATATAAAGATCAATATTCTCATATATTTTTGCTATTAAATATTATTTCTTATCCAACATCAACCGCAACAACTCTCCCAACACCGGATTAGAAGGTCGCAAGGCTTCAAAATCAATCACTTTTCCTTCTTTGTCCAACAACAAGAACCGGGGGATTCCTCTTAAAACAATTTGTTTTACAAAAGGATCTTTAAATCCTTTATCACAAATTAGTTGTACACCTTTCATCTCTTTCGCTTTCAAGAAATCCAACCACTCTTTCTTATTCAAATCCATCGAAATGGAGACCCAAGTGATCGGTTTTCCAGCAAAACGATGCTCCATGTCCTTGATATAAGGGATCTCCCCTACACAAGGATTGCATCCCGTGGACCAAATATCAATAAATACATATTTCCCTTTGAAATCAGCCAAGGCTACCCGTTCACCCTTCTCATTCTCAAAAGAGAATCCACTCAAATCGGTTCCCGGCAATGTAACTTTAAACCCTTGCAAAGCTTTCTCCACCTGTTCCGGCATTTCGGCCACCAAGGCTCGATTTTCTGCACTTTCTATCATAGAACGGGCATTCTCAATTCGTTCCTCGATAGCATTTAAATGACCTCGCAAAATTTCCATCCGTAATTGATCCATGATATAAGCCTCTCGTAACTTTTCATTTTTAAGCCCAAGGGCCATGTCTGTCACGTAACTTCCTCGTCCTTCAATTTTTATCATTCCTGCGGCCAACCGGGCATACAACAACTCCTGTACTCCATCCATCCAACCTGGATAATACACCAATTCCGGTAATAACTCAAGCTTAAGCACGGCATTAGAATACCCGGTTTTTACAATCGGACGAGGAGTTCCTTTTCCAAACACTTTCGAAGAAGCGACCATTCCATACATTTTATCAAGTAATACTCCCTGAAAATATCCCAACAATAACCGCTTCATCTCCGGACGTAAAGTACTTGCATCTATATCCTTCCGGATATCCGTATAAATATTATACAAAAGCTTACCCCGTTTCTGATCAAACACCTTTTCACCATAACCGGGCCAACGTTCCGTGTACCTTGAGTTGATTTCCATCAATAGATTATTTAACTCATACTCTCCTCCACGATAAGACAACGATTCTCCTTTGTTCACCACAATCCGATCTCCCGGTCTTGCCCAAAGAGTAGCGTAAAATGCCTTATAACACGAAAAATTAATAAATTCAGATTGATCCAAAATAAAACTTAATTCAAATCGTCCGTCTTTCACCTCCGTTTGTGCCAATGGATAAGTCATCATTCCCACACGGTGAGTAACAGCAACCTGCGTCCCATCTGCCACCCCATTCATTTCACCGCTTATAGTCGTTTTCTCTTGATCATACCGGTTCAACAACTCTTCCAACTGCAACTTCAATACAGGATCTGACGGACGGCGGGCTTTTGTCATAACGATGTTCCCTTGCGGATCAATCAATATAAACCGGGGAATACTCTTCACTTTGTATTTTTCGAAAAACGGATGATTAAAAGCATCCGGGGCAATTCCGCAAATACCCTTCATCCCGAATTCTTGCACCATATCCTTCCATTTCTGCGTGTCAGCGGGTTTATCTGCTGACAAAGAAACAAACACGATATCACGTCCCTTAAACTCTTCTTCCAAACGCATCAAATGAGGAATCTGGTATTTACAAGGACCACACCAAGTGGCCCAGACATCGACCAGTACATATTTCCCCTTAAACATATATAAACCCCACTCTCTATCATTCACATCTTTAAAAGATATATTAACCGCCTTCTTCCCCGCTTGATTATCTTCCGACTTTAACAGGTCTTGATACTGTTTTTTACATTCTACTAATTTTTCCTTTCCCTCTTTTGTCACCACCATACCTTCAATGGAAGCGACAATCTTATCTAACTGATATAGCCATTGATTTCGAATGATATTATTCAATTCTTGCAATATATAATAATCACGAATTTCCGTGTTTGTAATCCGCTCGGCCCTTCTCTGCAAAAAATTATAATGATCATATTTGATTAACCCACAATCATCTGCCATATCAAAATATATTCTCAAGACATCATCCATTCCCGGATAATTCAGAAATTCCGTATTTTTAAACTTCATCTCGTTTAGGAAAACAAATGCTTCTGCCGGAATTTCCACGATATCCTTCGCCAACTGGTAATTTTGCAACTGCATTTCCAGCCAGCTATAATAAATCCTTCTTTCTTGTTCTTCTTCAAATAAATCATCTTTCAGGTTCGCCTTCACTAAATCATCTATCGCCTCTAACCCAACATTATCTAACCATTCGATATACTCTTTCGTGTAAAATGTCTTGGGATCAGGTACCCTTTTTTCTTGGCCAGGCAACTGATGAAACATCATTTCCACCCGATAAGTCAAAGCGTTCGGCTTCCCGAAAAACATCTTTCGTGTCCATCCGTACAAATAACGATTAATCGCTTTCGAATCTCCTGAAAACTTCCAAGGCTTCTTCCTAACGTCTACCGCAACCGTTTCATTCGGTAACACCCGTATCCAAGAAGTTTCATCTCCCGATATCAAATAAAAAAGATTCTCACATTCTCCTTCCGGCAATAGAATTACAGTCTCTTTCATATTTTTCTCAGGAACAAAATACTTGCGTCCTCGTCCCCGTTCACTATTATAAATACAAACATTTTCTTCTGCCCCTTTAATGACGACCTTACCCGGTCCGGCCCATAACTCGGAAAAACAAAATAAACCGAGAATAAATAATAAACTAAACTTCATATTGACTCTATTTAAATTCATAAATACAATTCGGGGGATTTGTTTCTCCTTCACAAATCCCCCGAATCACGCTTACTTTTTCAATTCCGCTTCCAACATCTGCTTCAACTCCGGCGATGACGGCCGGGGTGCATCCACCGACACGATATTGCCTTTCTTGTCAAAAACCATAAACCGGGGAATCCCGTTTATTTTATAGTCTTTCGTGATCTTACTCCACCCGGAAGCATGTACCTGAATACCCCCTAATTCTTCTTTCTTGATGAAATCCAACCATTTCTGCTTATCTTTCGCTTCATCTACAGACACCCCGAGAAACACAACATCCGTACCGTGCATTTCTTCTTCAAGCTTCTTCAAATGAGGGATCTCACCTCTACACGGCCCACACCAAGTCGCCCACACGTCAACCAACACAACTTTCCCCTTAAAGTCCGACAAAGACACGTCTTTATCATTCACATCCGGATAGGTGAAATCTGCCGCCATTTTACCCGGAGCCGTATCATATAGCGCCGTTCCTATTACCTCGACACGAGCTTTCTGCGAAGGAGTTACCAAATATTTTCCATAACGATCCAACATCCCCAGATACTGGTCATAGGATTTTATTCCAGGGAAAACACTACGTGTAACATATTCTCCTTTCAACCGATCATTCTTCAAATAACTCAAACAGGTATTACGATACTCTTCCGGATCAATATATTTTTTACCGGAAGATATATGTCCAAAAGTAGCATACATACTAAGCATACGTGCTCCCTGCGGAAACTGTAACACTTCATCTGTCATGAACTTGCTATCGGAAATAATCGTGTTATAAAACTCTGGCCAATCCCCTCGTTCCGGGTGAGCTGTTCTAGGAGTCTGTAAGAAAGAAGCGGCATAGTAATCCACATCATAATCGATCTTTTTCTTCAACAAAGCATCAAATTCCGCATTACCACTTTTTATCTTTTTTTTGATCGAATCCAGTCTAGACACGAAAACAGTAAACTCCGGGAAAAAATCTTTATAGTTACTTAGCGTCCGCATAAAATACACGGATTTTAATCGGATATCAGCCGCAAAATCTTCCCATTTATATAAAGCAATATTTTCTTTCGTGTTCTTCCCGTTCAACACGGCCTTATTCTCTAAAATATCAATATTAATTTTATCATTCCCCTTCACGTAAATCACAAAATCCATCTGGTCATTACCCAAGGTATAAAAACCCGGCTTTGAAGGACAAAACAAAAATCCAAAAGAACCATCTTCCGCAACCACCGTCGAAGCGTAAAGATGAGTCGAACCATCCTCTACGTTATAAAGATGTATCTCCTTCAATCGATCATCTTTCACAAAACCTTTTATTTCCGTGTACTTTTGGGCATACACACTCATTCCCACACAGATTAATAACAATAACAAACTGAATTTTTTCATACTCCCGAAAATTAATTTTAAAACATACTATAGACTAGGAGGACAATGGCAAATACCATTATCCCCCTGTTTTCAAGCCAATTGAAAACTTTTTATTGATTTCTCTAATTACGAAGCATCACATACCCCGCCTTCCCAGTTCCTGAATAAACCACCACTGGTTCCGGCTCTATTTCCGGGGTCTGACCAATCACGTTAAAACGATACAGCTTCCAGCCGCTATCACTATTGGTCAAGACAACTAAATGATTAAATGTCTCATCCTCTGGAGCTCCATATCTACTGGTGACATTTACAATATAAACGATTTCCTCTCCAGGGAAACGTTTTAATTCACTTTCACGATTATCTACTTTGACATTCTTATAGACCTTCAAAACATCACCGTCAACTTCCTTTTTAGAATAATAAATACAACTCGCATATAAAGAAGTTCCCATAACCTTTGCTTCTGGCATCTCACAATGTGCCGGAATAGTATCGATATCCGTAATAGGATAAGCCGACATAGAATAAGACATATCAAACACATAACGCTCGTTTTTATTCTTATTTTTCATTACAGCAAAAGCGGTAGAAGGATTACCTTCTTTTCGAAGTAGCATTCGAATCATATCTACATCCATATTCGAGGGTGAAATTCCACCATCCGAATCTTCTGAAAACAAATTCATGGAACTACCACTGGACGATGTATTATAAAACGTACTTGTTGTTTTATCAAACAACATTACACCATAATAACTCATCACCATATCCGGATGTACCTCATACATTCCCGGTTTTGCATACCCTAACATTCCACTATTTGAACTCATCCCATAAATCGAATACACTTTCCCGGCATTAATCGCATAAAAATCAGAACTAATCATGCCACAATTCTGAGGCTTACATACTTCCGGAACCTCGTAAAAATAATCTTCATAATTATAAAACAGATCCATGTTGTCAGCATTAAAAATCTTTATATCTTGATCACTAAAAACATGAAAAGCCTTTTTATTAACCAACTGAGTTGTTGTCCCATCCGGATTTTGAATCACCGGAGTATAGCGGGAAGATTGGTATACCATTTTTACCGGTTTACCTTTTAATCGTTTTTGTCCAAAAGTAGTAATCAAATTTTCAATTTTTTCCTCATCCATGGAAATATAATCAATATCCGTTTCCCCATTTTCTTCCTTCATCACGTACCATCCGGTACTTACATCCGACTGAACTGTCATCAACACTTGTTTCCGAACATAAATATCCAACTTGGGATCTCGAACCTCATAAACCAAATTATAGGTTCCGGATTCATATGTTACCTCAAATGACAAGTCTTTTTCTAACGAAAGTGTATCCCGTTGCGGAGCAAATCCTGCTGTAACAGAAGGAGCCGCATACCATAAATGTATATAACGGGCCTCATCATCCATATTCTCCAATACCGGAGTTATATTCAAGGTAGAACGAATAACAACGGTCGTATCTTCAAAACCAGAAATAGTCACAGGAAGTAACTCTTCTTTAGAAATATAGCTATAATTCCCCCGATCATCAATACAGGACTGCGTTCCTTGGAACAACATCAACAATCCCAATCCTATCAATATATTTTTCAGTTTCATAAGCAATTTCATTTTAATCATTCAAAAGTTACGATTGTCCCATCGGCTTCCTTCAACGGACGATCCGGATTATTAGGATTAGCGTTATATTCTAGCAACTTCTGTTGCACTTTAGAACCTAAATAATCACCATAATCACTAGCCAAATATCCTCCATCAAAATCCGAAAATCCGGTATTATCAATAATGAACTTCATTTTCACGGATCCCCATGTCGGCCCGAAAGTATATTTCCAATAAGTATCCCAAGTCGTTGGTTTCACCGCCATAGCAGTTGTCTTTACAACAAAATTCGTCCAAACATCTATTCCAGGCCTAAAATACTCATTCTCCCCTATCTTCAATTCTATCCGAACCTCTTCCAATTCCAAAGAAGGATCACGCAGAACAATTAAAGGAAAACTTTTACGCACACTCCCCTTAGGAATCTTTAAATGCTCTAACATTTCCGGATCATCAAAAGCCACAAAATGCTTTCCGGCAATTGCCGCCCCCGGTTGTCCAGCATTCGCTTGTTCCAAAACAAAAGGACGATCCGAATCTATCGGATATCCCATTGTCAGAATCTCTACAAAAACTGTATCTCGCATTTGATCATTCGGCTGGATGAAAAAAGTATGAGCAATGCTATCCTTTTGACTATAAGTTCCATTTTCAAAATACAATGCCGGATCATTTTCATAATCTAACGCAGTATTCTCTTTACAACTGATCGTACCAACAACCAGTAAAAATATCAATATATTTACAATTACTATTTTCATGATTTTTTATTTTTACTAATCAAATACACTTTGACTCTTAGGTATCGGAAGCAAATAAGCCCCTTCTGGAATAGTTTTATTCTTGGGCCAAGTAAATCTGGTGAAATCATGCTTTTTATAAAAGAACCACATTTGTCCCTCTCCGAAGAATTCTTTCCGATACTCTTTCTCCATCCGGTTTAATACATCTTGTTCCGTTACAAGTGAATTATCAATAGAAATATCCAGGTTTCGAGCAATTCGATACGTTTTAAAATATCCACCAGCCTCCGACAAAGGAGAATCCTCTACCAAAATCAAATACATCTCAGCCAAACGCAACAACGGCACGATATTCAAAGCATCATAAGTATCACTTCCCGTATATTTTCTAAAATGATTCACTTTATTGGAATTCTGATAAGTTCTTTCTTCCCAATAACGATTCGCTTTATTTCTTATATCATCCGGATGTATCGTACTTTCATATGCTGTATTAATATAAGCCACAGTCTGCCTCAAACTGGCATTATCATTTTTAAATAAGGGTTGTACAATAGTTTGATGTTGTGGATTATGCACGCCAAAAAGATGTTCACATTTCATAACCAAATTCGTACCGGCACTAGACAAACTATATGTTGATTCTGTTGCAAGCTCAAATTTTGATGTACCATCTTCATTCTTAGCATCAATCACCTCTTTCGCAAATTTTATTGCATTTTCTTTATCACCTATCCAATGATAATAACGAGCCTTAGCCCCCTTCACTGCATAGTAATTAAAACGAACTTGCCGGTAGAATTGCCACTCGTCCTGAGGTTTACCTTCCCAATCATATGCTGGTTGATTCAATTGTCGATTTGAACCCACTAAAATCGGGTCTTTCACCAAAAGCTTTTCTGCGGCATCCAAATCTCGAACAATTTTCTCACATACTTCTTTGTAGGTGATCGTATGCAATTTACCCGGATCCTTTGTCATCTCTTCTTGATAAGGAATCGCCGGAGAACTAGCCGTGGCTTCTCTAGGTATTGGGCCGAACAAACGTAAAAGCTCCAAATGAAGAAATCCCCGCAATCCTAAAGCCTCACCTTTTATCAAATCCTCGTTCCCGTTAGTAAACGTCACTCCTGTTGTTTCCAAATTTCCCAACACATTATTCAAATGCACGATACATTGATAATACTTTTTCCAAAGTTTCTCAATAGCCTCTTCTGACTTTTCATGAGTATAATCAAAAGCACATATATTATAAATCAAGGATGTTTTATCGGTCGAAATTGTCCAATGTTGTGCTAACATCTCGGGCAGATACATGGACGCATCCCGCCCGTAAAGTCCTTCTGCCGCTAGTTGGATATATGCTCCAGTCAAAGCACTCTTAAACCCTTCTTCATTAGCATACATATCATCCTCTTTCATTTCATTTCGAGGACGCACGTCCAACCAGTCACTACACCCTGCTCCAATTACCAATAATAATAACAGGATACAAGCATATCTCTTTTTTATCAAATTTCTCATAACCATACTCTTTTAAAATCTAACAGATAAAGACACTGAAAACTTACGAGAGAAAGGATAAGACAAACCTCTCTCCTGTTTTATGGATGAAATTCTAAACACATCTTCCATATAACCCGTTATAGTTAAATAAGATATACCTACTTGATCCAACCATTTAGCTTCCCAATCATACCCTAAAGAAATAGAACGACATTCTAATGTATTCTCGTCCATTACAAAACGACTTGTTGCATTCGTCGTCGTAAAATCCCGTACCCCTTTAAAGAAAGCATTGTCGCCCGGATTTTTCCAACGATCATATAATACACGTTTATCAGCATTATCAAACGGATAAATATTTTCCACCTTACTTACCAACGTATAATTATACATTTGCCCTCCATAACGATAACCAAATATGGCATTCAATGTTATTCCTTTATACCGGAACATTGTATTTAAATTTCCCCATATTTTCGGTTCATTAATACCACAAGGAACTTTATCCTTCGCATCCCAAGTATATGTTTCTGTCCCATCTTTCTTAATATATATTTCTTTACCGTTACTTGGATCTATTCCTTTAGATTTCACCGCAAAGATTGTATTCATAGATTGTCCTTCCTCGTACATGAAACTCGGATTCCCACCATCTTCTGAACTCATCTGATCATTCAAAAATTCCAAAGAATTTGAAATCTTTTTAATTTCATTTTTATTATGAGCCAAAGTTCCTCCAATCAACCAAGTCAAATCTCGTTTTGTATCTCGGAATACGTAAACATTCACTCCTAATTCGACTCCTGTATTAGCAACCTGCCCCACGTTAGCCTTATAACTCCCAAAACCACTAGATGATGGTAACGTAATATCCGACAATAAATCATCTGTTACTTTGTTATAGTAATCTGCATTAATACGAATCCGGCCATTAAAAAATTCCAATTCAGCACCCACGTTCAGTTGTTTGGTTTTCTGCCATCCTAAATCACTATTCCCCATTGCCATCAAATAAACACCATACCAACCTTGATAACTCGAACCTCCGTAATCTTTAAACGTCGTCATTGCTTGATAGGAGTTAAATGCCTGAGAACCGGATGTTCCGTAAGAAAGTTTCAAACGAGCAACATTCAACAAATTATTATCCATCATAAATGCCTCATGATGCAAGTTCCAACCAATTCCGACAGACCAAAATGGTGCATAACGGTTATCACTACCAAACTTGGATGATCCTTCAATCTTGAATGAAGCATCTACAAAATAACGCCGATCATAAGTATAATTCACATTAGCAATTCCCCCCATCCGTCGAGAAAAACCTTCTGAACTTTGTGGATGACCATCTTTTTCATACATACTAGCCATTCCAAGAAAATCCATATTAATATTAGAAATTCCTTCTGCCAAAATCGTGAAAAATTCGTTCTTTTCTTGAGCAAAATTATATCCCAATCCCACGTATAACTGGTGTTTTTCCATAAAATTCTTGGAATAATTCAATGTGAAATCTGCTTCATAATTAAAAGCTTCACCCGTTCCATAAGAATAACTTCCTTTCCGACCATAATCATCTTCCGTATACTTATCAAAATCCGTATGTTTAGCCGATTTATATACATCCGTACGATCCGTTTTAGAAGTAATTCCCAAACGTCCACGAACAAACAACTCCGGTAATATATGCCATTCTATCGCAAAATTATTTTGAATTTGCGTATACCGACTCTCATCTTTACTTGGTAATTTCGCATTATAAAGTGGATTATATACAAAATTTGTCTTTAAAAGGCTCAAATAATAATAATTTTCTAACACTTTTACCAAATTCCCTTCTTCATCATAAGGAGTCCAATAGGAATTAATTTTCGCAAAATCATTAAATGTTCCATAAGGAGAATTGTAAGAACGGTTAGAAGAAATCTGTAAATCATTTTGGAACGTCAAGTTTTTATATTTGTACGAAAGAAAAACATTCCCGTTAAATGTTCTCCGGTTCGATCCTTTCATGGCACCGGCAATATCATTATACGACAAACCGACCGAATAACGATAAACTTCATCTCCACCTTCAAAACGTAAACTATGTTTATGTCCCACACCTGTTCTCACGGGATATTTCAACCAATACGTATTCACTCCCCGCTCGGCATCCATCTTACGTTGATTATACAAATCCCATAGCTCTTGTGTTTGATTGGCATTTGTATTCTCATACAATCCAGCAGCCCACTCGTACTGCAATTTCTCTCTGGCATTCAGCAAGTCGTAAGATGTCAGATCTGGCGCCTCAATATTTAAACTACCTTTGTAAGTCACCCGAATACGTCCCGCTTCCGGCTTTTTCGTCACGATAACTACAACACCATTCGCTCCGCGGGTTCCATACATCGCTGTAGCACTGGCATCTTTCAAAAGAGTGATACTCTCCACTTGATTCTCATCCAAGTCCATCATTCGTTCCAAAGTAATCTCAAAACCGTCCATGATAAACAAGGGTTGATTTGTAGATTGCGTACTTCTGGAATCTTCCTGTAAATCTCTTACACCAACATCCAGACTGGAAGAACCACGTACCGTAATATCGGGTAATTTATTCGGGTCCGAACCAATATCAATATTGTCTGCGATATTAAAACTCGGATCAATATTCCGGATAGAAGACACCAGATTCCGGTTTCCAACCCGTTGAAGATCTTTCGCTGTAATCGTGGTTACCGCCCCCGTGTAACTCTCTTTTGCTTTCGTGAAAATACCGGTAACAACCACCTCATCCATTTCCGTCACATCCTCTTTCAGAACAATTGTGATCGGTTTGTCATTTTTCACCTGAAATTCTTGAGTCTTGTAACCCACAAAGGAGAAAATTAAAATCACCGTATCCTGTTTTGGAAAATCAAACTTAAATTTTCCATCAATATCCGTCACGAATCCCAATTGTGTATTTTTTATCCGAATCGTTACTCCGGGCAAAACCTCTCCCTTCACGTCCTTAACTACTCCGGAAACAGACATCTTTTGGGGAGCTTTCTGTTTTGTCGTGTCAACCGCCACACCCAGTTGGATCACGATCGTGTGATTATTCATCAACCGATAACTCAAATTTGTTCCTTGCAAGCATTTATCCAACACAATTTTAATATCCGTATCCCGGAAATTCAGATTTAAACCTCCGATTTCGGCAATATGCCGATCCTCATAAAGAAACGTGTATTCCGTGTTTGCTTCCAACAGACGGATCACACTCTCAAAAGAAGCGTCTTTCACAGACAACGTCACTTTTACTTCTTGGCTGTACACCGCAGCCGTCAGCTGCATTGCGGACACGCACATAAACAGGACGATAAACCTCATAATCAACCATGTTTTTAATAACCTTCTTTTCGGGAGAAGATGTACAATTCGCTTTTTTTTCATACATTTGTATTTTAAGTAAAACAATGCCAGTCACACTGGTACTAAAGGTGGAATAGTGCAAGTATTCCACCTTTTTCTTTTTATCTTTTGGTTACATAGATTTCATTATTCTTTATTCTAAACTTCACGCTCCCGGTAGCCTCCAGCATTTCTGCTAGCTTACTAAAATCATCATATCGCTCCACGTTACCGGAAAAACTAACCTGTTTACACCACTCGTCTTCAAAGGTTACTTTCAAATCATACCACCTTTCGACAATCTCCATTATATGTTCCAAACTTTGTTTTCGAAACACGAAATTACCATCTTTCCAAGCCGTGTAGAGAGCAACATCCACTTGTTCTTTTCTTATATCTCCTTGCGGATCAACAATCCCTTGTTCATTGGGTAATAATTCCATGCATTTACGATCATAAGTTGTCAACAACACCTTTCCTGTTACCAACGTCGTAAATTGACATTTCTCATCCTTATAAGAACGAACATTAAATTCGGTCCCCAACACCCGAACTTCATTCCCATTCATAACCACGATAAAAGGCTTTGTCGTATCTCGCTGTACTTCGAAATAAGCCTCTCCTGACAGATACACCCGTCTCTCCTTTCCTACAAAACGTACCGGATATTTCAATTCGGTCTCCGAATTCATATAAACCAATGTCCCATCTTGCAATCTCACTTTAAATTCACCACCTCGGGGTACGCGCATAATATTATAAGCCAAATCACCTTCTTCTTTATTTCCAAAATAAGATACACCATTCCCATCTTTCACGATATTCACACCCCTTTCACTTGCTAACGAATCTACGGTTTCCGTACCCAAAATCACTTTATGCCCATCTGCCAACACCAATTCCGCCTTTGTTACTCCCGGAGCAATTGTCACCACTTCGGCTACCGGATGAATTTCCTCCTTATCTATAGTCAGATAAAAGCCAATTCCAACAACGAATAAAGGCAATACAATTGTAGCTGCATACCTCATACACCGCCTCAAAATAGAATGTTTATACTCTTTCGTATTCCTATCTACCCGCTCCCAAGCCGCACGTTTATTTAATTGTCGAATGATTCTCTGCCGCTCGTCCCGATTTACCCGCCCCTGCACACGATGATATACTTCTCTATTTTCAGGACTTTCCTCCAACCACTTGTCTAACATAACTTTCTCTTCCGGAGAAATACATCCCTGCAAGTCCTTCACTATCAACTGTGAAACTTCTATACCTTTTTCTAAATTTTCCATCTTCCAAATTTTTGATTCGATCAAAAAAGGATCGTTTAATGACATTGAAAGATGAAAATGAAAGACAAATACTAACGAATTGATAATTAGAATAAACGATTTTTTAGAATTAAAAAAAAAGAGTCCAGAAGGCTCCTATTTACAAACGCATTAAACGATCGTTTTATCCTAATACAATTCACAACAAGATCAGGGTGAAAACCTAATTCAAATTTTATTGATTATTTTATAACACATCAAGAGCATTTATTACAAAATCACCCTCTAAAAGCCAAATTTCCAACAAATTTAAACAATTCTTTTTACGATCATCACATTCTGAATTACCAATATCTAGTATTTTTATCCATTCTCGGTAAAGTTTAAACAAATTCGAAACTATCGTGATAACAAATGATGGTAGAGAATGAAATCCTAACAAGAACCTAAAGTAAACTGTAGGAAATCCTAGGGAAATAATCCCACTTATTCGAAGAGCACTAGAAGCTCCCTCAGAGCTTCGCCATCCCCCAATGTCTGAGCAACGATTAAGCTTCGAATGAGCTCTGAATGAGTGAGATTATTTGGGTTGCATTACCTCTTTATTTAGGTTGAATTAGGGTATAACGTGCAGAATCTATTTTCATTTTTCACCCAAAAACCACTCTGAATTGTATTAGTAATAAATGCGATTACATTTTATTAAAAAAATATTCCACTAAAATCAAAGAAACTTGGACAACTCCCATTAACAAAAAAGGGAAATACAAGATATATGCTTACATCCCGAACATCTCTATAGCCACGAACGTAGTAGACACATGATTACCCAAGAACCTATTCGGGACATACAATATTGCTACTCCATATCCTACAACAACAGAGAAAAAAAGATTAAAGTCCACGTTCCTGAAACTTCTAGGTGGGTATTCATTGGAGAATTTTTCTTGCCTGAAGGAGAATGTTCTGTCAAGCTATATGACATCGGATTACCCAGACAATGGGTTGTGGGGGATGCTATAAAATGGGTTTACCAAAAGCCATAAATTACTTACCAACCACTTGATTCAATAGTAGGAGTAACATCGTTACTTCTGCTATTTTTTGTTTTAACTTTTTATAGGCGATCTTTTTCTGCGTTTTCACCGTGTTCTCCGAAACTCCCAACAACCGGGCGATCTCCTCGTTATCTTTCCCTTGCATGGCAAGTTTAAAAATTTCCCTGCATTTCGGGGGAAGCTCAAACTCCGTCTCTGCAAGAATTCGTTCCACCTCTTCCTCGATCACGTAATTTATAAAGCATACCTGCGATTCGATCTCTTGCAATCCCTTAGCAAGATATTCGTTCTTCACCCGTTCATGTTTCAAATAATTCAATGCATTATTCCGGCTTACCTGATAAAGAAAAGATTTCACATGTGCTTCCGATTCCATCTCATCCCGGCTATTCCATAAAGAGATAAACGCCTCCTGAACACAATCTTCACAAACCGACAAATCATCAACAAAACGATGTGTGAACAGACACAAACTATGATAAAACGTATCAAAGATATGTTGATACACCTTTCTATCGCCAACAGTTAATCCCTGAATTTTCATCGAAGTTTGTTCTTGCATATATTAACGCTTTACCTGTTTTCCCCGCTCATTAAGTTAAACAAAGATAGAATTTGAAAACGTAAAAACAAAATAGTTTATTTTATTATATTTGATACAAACTTAAAGTTAAAGGAGGTGTGTCGTAATGCACGATGCACCTTCTTTTTAATC
>DYVS01000074.1:0-3763 GCA_020743075.1 Butyricimonas virosa
CAACACGAGATCGACTATTTGAATGGAATTCTGTATATGGATTATCTTCCGTAAGTTTTAAGGATATAATAAATAATAAACGGGTTCTCGATTTTTCGGGAACCCGTTTATTTAAAAAATGTCTATTCGTCGAGCGTTACGGCTCCTGAAAGAGCCACAGCCTCTTTATTACGGAAAGTCATGATCGGTGATACTGCCTCGTAAGCTGACATGATGTACTCGAAGAGTTGTGCCGTCACCAATTTTCCGCGTTCAGCTAATGAGAGTTTTAATTTAATCCCTGTGTCCTCGTCCTCTGAACTTTGTAATTCGGAAAGTTCCCCGAATTGTTTGGTTTCTAATAGATATTGCACCCGATGCAATTCATCTGATTCGAAAAATAACTCGTAATTTTTCTCGTTCCGGTTCTTACTGAATAAAGTTGTTTTCATCTTCTTGTGTGTTGTGTGTGTGTATATATATACAACGTTCCCAGCGTTGCTCTGTTATTTATATCAAAGGATAATATTAACCGTGTAAACATCTTGTATTAGTACAAGATACGTGCCATATGTGCGTGAGGTTTCAAATAATTAACAAACAGAGTTCATGGAAATATCGCTTGGGGTGCGATATGAATACGTCGTGTATTCCCGTGTGATCTGCCTCCTTGTTAATGGTAAGACTTTCATTTGCCTGTTTGTAGACCCCGTCCAGCATCACCCGAACCCGGCAGGGTAGCTCTGATCTTGTCATGCTGACAAGTGAAGTCCGGATTAACGGGCTGGGATATTGATTCTGAAAATCAAGGTTTTGTCCCTTGTTTATGGAGTCATGTAATTGTGCTAGTTGGTAGGTTACCGCTGTATGTTGAGATTCTGTCATGATCAATCCCATGGCAACATTGCTGAGTTGTGTTACCACAAGAATGAGGATACTATGTAATATGAATCTTATCATACTTAGTGTTTGTTTCAAATTTAAAGAATATAAATTGCATTTGCAATGTTTTTCTTCTTTTTTCTATCGATCTATATGAAAATAAGTATTTTTACTACTGGAAATTGTTTTTTTGTTTCGAAAAGGTTACAAATTAACATTTTAATATACCCCATCATTCTACAATTTATGTGGATTTATTACTCATTTACAATCTTTTTTACGATAGAAGTTGGAAAAAGATATAAAATAATTAAATAATTTTGGAACTCGGATTGTATTATAAAGTGGACTTAATGGAAATAAAAAGTAAACAGGAAAATTTTAGGTTGCGGGAGTGGAAGTTGACGGATATAGCGTCATTAGTAAAATATATTAGTAACGAGAAAATATGGAATAACGTGCGGGATGGACTTCCATACCCGTATACAATGTTGGATGCCGATAAGTATATCCGGATGGTACAGGCCCAGCCTTATGTCCAGAATTTTGCCATAGAGGTTGCGGGGGAGGCCGTGGGTGGGGTAGGGATCGTACCCTTGACAGACGTGGAGCGCTTTAGTGCGGAGGTCGGTTATTGGCTGGGTGAAGACTACTGGGGCCGGGGAATTACGAGCGAGGCTGTTGCGTTGCTGGTTGATTACGTGTTCCGGAAAACCGAAATTATTCGTTTGTTTGCCTCTGTTTACGAGTATAATCCGGCCTCGATGAAAGTGTTGGAAAAAGTCGGTTTTACCAGACAGGCTATTTTGCGTGATGCAGCGATTAAAAACGGTCGGGTGATAGATATGTATTATTATGACTTGATAAAGCGTGAAATATGAAAAACGGGTGTCATATTGTGGGAATACTATTTATTTTTTGGATGATATATCCTTGAAATACTTCTCTCATGCTTTTGAGTTGTCTCCAGAAGTGATTGGAGATGTTAAAGAAAACAATGGATTACAAACAAAGAATTCCCGGGAGCTAAAGAAAGAACGAGGTGGGAAGTAGTGGTATTTGCCTTGAGATATAGTGAGATCCAAATGCAAGATTACCGTGAAATCTCGAGATGGACTAAATATTAATTGACAAATAAAAAAGACCGCAATCCATGTTGCGGTCTCTTTGTATATTTAGAAAGTCTTATTACCAGGCGAACATAGGTCTGTCGCTCATCATGGCGTTTACTTCTTTCTTTACTTGTGCGATTACGGTTTCATCGTCCGGGGCACTCAATACTCTGTCGATCATGTCCACGATGATAGGCATATGTTCTTCCTTCAAACCACGGGTAGTGATTGCCGGGGTTCCTACACGAAGACCTGATGTAGAGAACGGGGTGCGGGTATCGAACGGAACCATGTTCTTGTTGATCGTGATGTCAGCTTTAACAAGTGTGTTTTCAGCTTTCTTACCGGTTAATTCCGGGAATTTGGTTCTCAGGTCAATCAACATGGAGTGGTTGTCGGTACCACCGGAAACAACTTTGTAACCTTTTTCCACGAATGCTTTGGCCATAGCTTTGGCGTTAGCCAGCATTTGTTTGGCGTATTCAGTGTACTCGTCAGACAGTGCCTCACCGAAAGCAACAGCCTTAGCAGCGATCACGTGTTCAAGCGGTCCTCCTTGTTGTCCCGGGAACACGGCAAAGTTGATTACTTGTGACATCATCTTGATCTCTCCCTTCGGAGTTTTTAATCCCCAAGGATTCGGGAAATCTTTCGGAAGAAGGATCATACCACCACGAGGTCCGCGAAGGGTTTTGTGAGTGGTTGTGGTCACGATGTGGCAATATTCCATCGGGTTATTCAATAAACCTTTGGCAATCAAACCGGCAGGGTGAGACATATCGCACATTAACAAAGCACCTACTTTATCAGCGATTTCGCGCATACGTTTGTAATCCCAGTCACGAGAATAAGCGGATGCTCCGGACACGATTAATTTTGGTTTGTGTTCCAAAGCCAATTGTTCCATCTCGTCATAGTCAACCATTCCGGTTTCTTCTTTCACGTGGTAAGCGACCGGGTGATAGTTAATACCGGAAAGATTCACAGGTGATCCGTGTGAAAGGTGACCACCATGAGCCAAGTCAAGACCTAGGAAAGTATCGCCGGGTTTCATACAAGCGAAGAACACGGCAGCGTTAGCTTGTGCGCCGGAGTGCGGTTGTACGTTAGCGAATTCAGCACCGAATAATTGGCAAGCCCGATCGATAGCCAGTTGTTCCGTTTGGTCAACGATTTGGCAACCACCGTAATAACGGGCTCCGGGGTATCCCTCTGCATATTTGTTGGTCAGGCAAGATCCCATAGCCTGCATTACTTGCTCGCTCACGAAGTTTTCAGATGCGATTAATTCAAGTCCTTCTTTTTGACGATGACATTCTTTGTCAATCAGGTCGAAAATTTGAGTGTCTCTTTTCATTATTTAGATTTTTAATACTATAGACGTTTATAAATCTAGGCCAAAATTATACTAATCATACATGTAAACAAAGTATTTGTCAACTTTTTTTCATCTCTTGTTTTTTAATTTTCGAATATTTGTGTACGTTTGTTGTGTATAAAATTTATTTAATTATGGAAAATCCCTTTAGCGTAGAAAAACCGGTCAGACCGACTTTTCTCACCGTACTTTGCATCTTAACATTTATTGGTAGTGGTTGGGGCTTAATTAACAATTTGTTCCAGTTAGTTATGTTTACACCGGAGCGCTTGGTTGCCCAGATTCAACAGATAACGAACATGGCGGGAGCCGAAGCCCAACCTTCGTGGGTTTCTTCTATCATGAGTTCGTCCTTGGAGGTGTTACAAACTACCATAATGCACGGGAAAGCAATCTACTCGTTAGCAGCAGA
>DYVS01000075.1:0-5283 GCA_020743075.1 Butyricimonas virosa
GATTTTCCTTTTTTACGTTGGAATTTCTCTTCCCCTTAAAGCGTTTGTAATCAGCGTTTCCCCAGTTAAAATGATTTAATTGATTTCTCGTTATTAAACCACCTTTATACTCGTAATAAAGGAACGTTTAATGATAATTTCATTCTCCGTTCTACAAATAAAACGCACAACCTTCTAAAAAGGGGGGTATCCTTTTAAAAAAATAACACTTAAAAAAATAACACCTATTGACGAATGTCACACCCAAAGGAATCCTATCAGACAGAGCAACTCTGTATCTTTTAACCGGGCGGTCAATTTCTTCTTCCCGCTACTTTTATGCCCCTTCACCGTATCCACGGAAATATGTAAACGTTCAGCTATTTCCGATGCTTTCAAACCGTCCAAAGTCATCATCATGACTAATTTACATTGAGACGGCAGGGCATCGATAGCTGCCATCAATCGGGCATAAACATCCTCTTCCAGCACCTTGTCCCAGAAATGTTCCTCTTCATTTTGCGAGGACAAAACATCCCGGTAATATTTATCCCGAACTTTCTGTTTCCGGGAATGACTAATACATCTGTTTTTCAGAGAACTATATAAAAAATACTTAATGCCATTCTCTGTTTTAAACTTATAACCACTCTCTAACAAGGAAATAAACACGTCTTGCACCAGATCTTCCGCCACATCATTATCTTTCACGTAATAATTTGCCAAAGCCTTCAACGCCACGTAATAGCATTGATACAAATATTGATAGGCCCGGTTATCCTTACGTGCCAATAAATCCAACAAAACATCTTGCTCCAACATATCTTTCTCCCTGGAAAATAAGAAAAGGAAAGCGTTTCAAACCTCAACAATGAAACGCTTTCCAATATAATTTAAAAGAATTTATTTCTCGTCCGTGTATGACTCAAGCGAATCGCAGGTACACATCAAGTTTCGATCACCATAACCATCATCCACGCGGCCCACTTGTGGCCAAAACTTGTTCTCTGCCACCCAAGCCAGCGGGTAAGCCGCCTTGCTACGCGGATAAGCATGAGACCACTCGTCAGCCGTCAACACTTTATGCGTGTGAGGAGCGTTCTTCAAAACGTTATCCGTCTTGTCAGCTTTTCCTTCTCCAACTTCGATCATCTCCTGACGAATAGTAGACAATGCCTCGATGAAACGATCCAACTCTTCTTTCGGCTCGCTCTCCGTTGGCTCAACCATCAAAGTCCCGTGAACAGGGAATGACAAGGTAGGAGCGTGGAAACCGAAGTCCATCAAACGTTTGGCAATATCCAACTCAGAAATTCCGTATTCTTTATTGAACATATTGCAATCCCAGATCATCTCGTGACCTACACGACCTTTCGATCCCTTGAACAAAATCTTGAATCCCAATTTCTCGAAAGATGAAGCCAGATAGTTCGCGTTCAAGATAGCCATCTTCGTCACCATAGCCAAACCTTCACCACCCAACATTAACAAGTAACCGTAAGTTACAGGTAACATTCCAACAGAACCGTAAGGAGCGGCAGCCACGGCGTGAATACCTTCCTCGCCTCCGGTCTTCACCATCGTGTGTGACGGTAAGAATTTCACCAAATGAGACGCCACGCAGATCGGGCCGACACCTGGACCACCACCACCGTGAGGCATAGCAAATGTCTTGTGCAAATTCAAGTGACAAGCGTCAGCACCAATCTCTCCCGGGCTAGTCAAACCACACTGCCCGTTCATGTTAGCACCATCCATGAATACCTGTCCACCGTTCTCGTGAACGATCTTGCACAATTCCTTGATTGATTCCTCGAAAATACCGTGAGTTGACGGGTAGGTAATCATCGCACCAATCAAGTTATCCCGGTTCTCGATAGCTTTCTTGCGGAAGTCTTCCACATCGATATTTCCTTCCGGGTCGGTAGCGGTAACAAGAATCTTGAAACCTGCCATAGAACTGGAAGCCGGGTTCGTTCCGTGAGCGGAAGCCGGGATCAGGATTACGTTACGATGACCTTCTCCACGAGAGATATGATATTGACGGATCACCATCAAAGCGGAATATTCTCCGGCAGCACCGGAATTCGGCATCAAGCTACATCCGGCAAATCCGGTCACCTTGCACAACATTTCCTCGGTTTCCCGGATCATTTGTTGATAACCCTCTGCTTGAGACATCGGGGCAAACGGGTGGATTGCACCCAACTCCGGCCAAGTGATCGGCAACATCTCAACAGCGGCATTCAATTTCATCGTACAAGATCCCAAAGAAATCATGGAAGTAGCCAAAGAAATATCTCTTCTCTCCAAGTTCTTCATGTAACGCATCATTCCAGTCTCAGAATGGTAGATGTTAAACACGGATTGTTGCAGGATTTCATCGTCACGCAACATCACCGGATCAAGCACCGTACGGTCATCAAGGAATTGCACGTGTGCAGCCGTCTTTCCGGCAGCTTTAGCGAAAATACCGATCAACGTGTTAATTTCCTTCTCGTTAATCTTCTCGTCCGTTGACAACCCCACGACCTTACCGCAACCACAGTTACAGTAGAACAAGTTGATTTCCTGCTCCAAAGCAGCATCACGCACGGCAGCCTGAGAAACACCCTCCGGCAACTCGAAACGCAATGTATCGAAGAATTTATTTACTTTCAGTTTATAACCCAATTTTTGGATTTCCTCTGCCAATATCACGGCAGCGGAATGAATGTGACGGGCAATTCTCTCCAATCCTTCACGACCGTGATAAGCAGCATAGAATCCGGCCATCGTGGCATTCAAAGCCTTGGCAGTACAGATATTGGAAGAAGCTTTTTCCCGTTTGATATGTTGTTCACGGGTTTGCAAAGCCAAACGCAATGCATGATTTCCCTGTGCATCAATCGTCACACCGATAATACGTCCCACGATGTTACGTTTATATTCCTCTCTCGTCGCCATGTAAGCAGCGTGAGGTCCACCGTAAGACATCGGGATACCGAAACGTTGGGTTGTTCCGACAACCACGTCAGCACCCCATTCTCCCGGAGGGGTCAACAACACGAGACTCATCATGTCAGCCACAACCGACAACAACGCCCCATTAGCGTGTACCCGATCGGCGAATGCTTTATAATCACGTACCTCACCGTTAGCAGCCGGGTACTGGATAATAGCACCGAACACATCCGGGGTAAACTCGAACGTATCATAATCACCGTACACCAACTCGATTCCTTGCGGGGCAGAACGGGTGATTAACACGTCTTTCGTTTGCGGGAATATCTGATTATCAACAAACAATTTATTCGCTCCCGCTTTTTTCATCTCTTTACCACGCAAACCGTACATCATCGTCATCGATTCTGCAGCAGCCGTGGCCTCGTCAAGTAGCGAACAGTTAGAAATTTCCATCCCGGTAAGTTCCACCACCATCGTCTGGAAATTCAATAAAGCCTCCAAACGACCTTGTGAAACTTCTGCCTGATAGGGAGTGTATGACGTGTACCAAGCCGGGTTCTCCAAAATATTCCGTTGAATCACAGCAGGGGTAATCGTGTCATAATACCCTTGACCGATAAAAGTTCTGTATAATTTATTTTTTGAAGCTACCGCCTTCATCCGGGAGATAAACTCGAACTCGGTAAGAGGAGCCGGCAAATCCAACGGTTTTTTCAAACGGATGGACTCCGGTACGGTTTGTTCGATCAACTCATCAAGTGAACTAACACCAACCACTTTGAGCATATTTTCAATATCCTCTGGACGCGGCCCTATGTGTCTCCACAAAAATTTCTCTGTTGCCATGTAATTTATTCTAATTATTAATGATTTATATTCAATTACACCGTTTCGTCAACGATTGTGTAAAAATAGACATAATTCTCGTCCTTGCAAAAAAAACAGCACAGGAATAATCACTCAATCATAACCGAATATTTTCCTACAAACACAAGTATTTTCAAATACGATTGAAAATTTTACCGAGATATTACCATGAATATATCCTTTATTCAAAGAAGATATAGCAAAGTGAAAAACGGGTGAAATCCCGTTGAAATAACATTCAAGTAAATATTCTTTCCCGGAACGTTCCCGGTACACCTTCGCTGCACAGACGCCCGGGAGCGAAGGAGCACCGAAGGTGTTCCGAAGATGAAACGAAAATGTTCCCTGTCTTCATCGAAAATACAACGGGATTTCACCGTGTTATATTACAAGAGACCACTTGATTTTCATCCGAATTCCCATTCTCCCCAACCGAGAAGAAATAAAAAAACGGAGAATCGAAATTCAATTCTCCGTTCCAGCGGGGTGGAAGATCGGTCTCGAACCGACGACCTTCGGAACCACAATCCGACGCTCTAACCGACTGAGCTACATCCACCATTTTGCTTTTGCGCTGCAAAGATAGAATAACTTTCTTTTTCCGCAAAGAAAAGTCCAAAAAAATTAGCGTCCGAACTTGATTTTTCCCGTCTCAATCTCCCGTGCAGCGTAACATAACTGCTCGTACCATTCCTCCCCGTATTTGCGAATGAGAGCATCTTTCAAAAACACGTACACCGGAATTCCCTCTTGCTCACCCTTTAAGCGGGCGCAAGCACAAATCGTCCACTGGTCATAATTCATCGCCTCGTAATTCTGGTACTGTTTCACCCGAATCGGGTACATGTGGCAAGATATCGGTTTTCGGAAAGAACTCTCACCCCGGCTCCACGCTTTTTCAATGGCACACCACGAACACCCGTTCTCCTCGATAATATACGCACACTCCCGTCCCCCGATTAGCGGCGTAACCATGTCACCCTCGATGTCGACCACGGAAAAGCCCTGTTCCTCCACGGCTGCAATCCCCTCAGGTTTCATGTAAGGTTTAATTTTCCTATAATTCTCCCGGATCTGTTCCGCCTCCCCTTCTTCCAAAGGTGCTCCAGAATCCCCCTCCACGCAGCAAATTCCCTTGCAAACTGCTAAATCACAACAAAATTTCTTCTCGAAAATATCCAGACTTATAATCGTATCTCCTATCTGTATCATGTTTTAATTGAAAATTAATGAAAATGATTCCGCAAAGTTACAATAAAAAAGATAGAATCGTTGATCTCTCGCCACCATTACAAGCGATAGGGAACGACGCAAGTGATCGGTTTTCGGAGTAATAACCTGGGGATAATAGGGTATCTCAGTATACTCGCACCGGAATCTCGTTAATTAGTCAACGGAAAGTCAACCGGAAATCAACGAAGAGGATTAATTATCCTTCATCTTGGTTTGATCCATGCATGAGAATTTAACGAGAGTACCCTTCAATCTACT
>DYVS01000076.1:0-52566 GCA_020743075.1 Butyricimonas virosa
TCCGCCCATGTCACGTTCCAGACACAAACAAACACGAATAGAATAATATATTTAATTAGCCCCTTCATCCGCCTTTTTCTCGGGTTGAACCCCCAACTGGTCAATCTGGCTTAATAAAGTCGTGTGTTCCATCTCTTCCGAACGGGAAAAGAAAAGCATTCCGACCCCGACAAACAAAACCGTGTATAACGTATATTGTCCCAGATAAGAAAGTAGCAACGAGAAAGTAATCTCATAAATATTAGGAATCGCTCCCGTGAAAGCCGACGACATCATCACGAACATATAGGGAATGCCAAACAGATAAGCCACAACACCAACCAACAAGTACATCACAAGAATAAACCCGAAAGTCTTCCACCAATTCCCCTTTACCATAGCCATTGATTCCGTGATAATTTTTCCGAGCCCGTTATCCCTTAATATCAACAAATATGATCCGAAAGTAAACGAAATTCCAATATATATTCCGGGAATAAACAAGAACAAGAAACCGATAAAAACAACCAAACCACAGAAAACAGACCACACAAGATACACCCCGAACTTCTTCAACATAACTTTAAAAACCTCGCCAATCGTGATCCGTTCCTCGACTCCCGCCTGATAATGATCCCAGTAAACCCGTAAATAAGAAATAGCAAACAGCTGCACCCACAGCATCATTAGCACCCCGAACAGCGACGTGAACAGGGTTCGTAACATCGTGTCTCCAAAATTATTCACGTCGTAATAAGCCTCCGGGTGCAAAGACATATCAAAAACCCCCATCAATAGATCCTTCATGAAAAAAAGCATCAGCAAAATCATAGGAAACCCGATCACGGCAAAAGCCCGGATAAAAGGAACAAACTCCTGTTTCATGAAATTAATCGTCACGGTAATCAAATCCGAAAAAGAACGCTGCACGCTCAAATTAATCTTTTCCATTGGTCTCTGTTTTATGTAAATAATAAGGATAAACAACAAAATACCCGATAACGCCTCCCAGCGAAAGGATGATTACCACAGCCCCTACCACCGGGTAAGTATCGGCATAACGCGTGATGAAACTTTCAATCCACCCAGCGATAATAAAAAACGGAATCAGCCCGGTAACAATTTTTATACCCCGCAAGGCCCCATTCCGAAACGAGTACGAGCGCTTGTACGTCCCCGGGAACAGGAAACTATTTCCCATCACCAGCCCCGCTCCCCCGGCTATAATAATAGATGTTATCTCAAAAGTCCCATGCGCCCACACGGACATTACCGAATGTAATAAAAGCCCGTGCTGGAAAAAGAAGTATTGGAAAGCCCCCAACATAACCCCGTTCGAGAAAAGAATCCATAAAGTTCCCGCAGAAAAAAAGATTCCGAAAACAAACGCCACGAAAGCCACCTTAATATTGTTCGCGGTAATCATAAAAAACATATCCACCTCGTTCGAGGACGAATAAATCCCCATAGGCGTTCCGTTTTCAATGTTTTCTAAGGTCTTGTCCACGTAAGCATCACCCAGAATCAAACGTACGAAAGTATCATCTTTTGCCGTGGAGAAAATCCCGATCAAAGCAGCAAACAGAAGAAAAAGAAAAGCAAACAACAACGTCCGCCTCTCTCGATAGAGTAACAGCGGAAACTCCCGCACCCAAAAGGAAAGAATTCCCTTTTTTTCCGACCGCTCCTGCCCGTAAATATTGATCTGGTAAACAGAAATCAACTGATTCAAATACTTCACCACGTCACTGCCTGGGTAAAACGTTTTGGCATAAGAGAGATCATCAGAAAGAATCACGTAATTAGAGGCAAGAGTATCTGTATCCAGATGGTTTACACTTTCCATTTTTTCCCATTTCTCCTTATTCTGACTTACAAATCTAGCCTCTTTCATTCTAAATACCACACTTTTTTCCTGTGATAAAAATAATGCATTTATTCAAAAAAAATGTATGTTTGTGGAAATATTTATACTTATTATGAACATTTCTATCAGTACAGCTCACAACGTTGACATTGATTATATTCCCGCGGGCGTTCTAGACCGCATCCTAGCAACCTTGATTGATAGTGCCTTTCAGTTCGGACTACTCATGTTAGGTCTCATGCTTATCGGCCTTTTCAGCATGGTAGGCTCCCCGACTTGGCTTTTCGTCATTCTTGCGGTGATCATCGCTTCCTACCATCTATTCTGCGAAGCCGTCTTTAACGGCCGTAGCCTTGGCAAATACACCATGCGTATCCAAGTCGTGAAACTAAACGGCAAAAAACTCACCTTTTGGGACTGTATGCTCCGTTGGGTCTTCCGCTTAATAGACATTTCCATCTCAAGCGGTGCCGTCGCTGTCATCTCGATCATCGCCTCTAAACGAATGCAAAGACTCGGAGACATGGCGGCAGGAACTACTGTAATAAAACTCGAAAAAGCAGTTACATTAAAACAAATCAGTGAATTCGAGACCCCGGAAGAATATCAGGTCGTCTTTCAGCAAGCCGCTCTATTGTCCGATAAAGACATCAAGATCATCAAGGAGGTGCTACGGGAAGTATACAAAAACAACACTTACGCCTTGCTGGCCCCCCTCACGAAAAAGATTAAAGAAGTAACAGGAATTGAGACATCCATGATTCCACTGGAATTTGTGGAAACCATCTTAAAAGATCACTCTCACTTAGCAAATAATTAGCTGAAAGCTTTCACTTTCAGCCATTAATTTTCACCGTTTTCATCTCTTTTAGAACATCTTCCAGTAATTGAGATGTCCCGATTCTGAAATAAGCAGGTGTAAGCCATTGCTCACCTAAAATATGTTTCACGATCGTCAAATAACGAATTGCGTTCTGAATCTTAGTAATACCACCGGCCACCTTAATCCCGACCATCTTCCCGGTCTGTGCATGGAACTGACGCAAGGCCTCACAAATCACGTAAACCGTCTCCGGCGTAGCATTTACCGGAACCTTCCCAGTAGACGTTTTAATAAAATCAGCACCCGCGTAAGCCCCAATCAATGAAGCATTGAATACGCTCTCGATAGTCTTTAGCTCACCCGTTTCCAAAATCACCTTCAAAATAACCCCAGCACAAGCCTCGCGAATAGCAACCAACTCCTTATACACCTTCTCGTAATTACGCTCCAAGACATCCCCCACGGAAATCACGACATCCACCTCATCCGCTCCCGCCGCAATAGCAGCCTTACATTCAGCCAACTTCACGTCCAAAAACGTCTGCGCAGCCGGGAAACAAGCTCCCACGACCGTCGTTTTAATCTGTGTTCCGACCAGATTTTCCTTCACAAGAGAAGTAAACCGGGGAAACACGCATACTGATGCCACATCCGGCAACGTGTTTTTCTTCAATTTCTTCAATAATTCAGAAACGAAAGTCATGATTGATTTCTCCGTATCCGTCACCTTCAGCGAAGTATAATCCATGCATGAAACACACAATTCAAAATTTTCATTGCAATAAGCCGGAGCAATTTCCTTCTCTATCACCCCATCCAGCTCAAATTCGATCCGATCCTCTAAATTTGAATACCCATAAATTGCCAATGCATCCAATATATTTTCCATATACATTATTTTATTAATCGGCTATCCCCCTACCCATCTCCATATTCAATACGAAAAAAATACACGACAGGTTATTCTTCTACACTCACTAAATTTCGTCATTCCCCTTTTTAGCCTAGGCAAAATTACACAATGTTTGCGAAGTTTTAAAGCAAATCTCGATCAAAATATTTATTTTTGGGAGGCGAAAACACGTAATTAAAATTTAATAACAGACAATAAATACAACATAATGGCAACAAAGTCAGAAGAACAGACACCGCTTATGCAACAATATTATTCGGCAAAAGCTAAATACCCCGATGCGATTTTATTATATAGGATGGGTGACTTTTACGAAACCTTCGGCGAAGATGCCATTCTAACCTCCAAAATACTAGGCATCACGCTTACCAAGCGCTCCCACGGCTCTCCCGGAGACGTGGAACTTGCCGGTTTCCCTTATCATGCCATCGACACGTACCTACCCAAACTGGTACGAGCCGGTCAACGGGTAGCCATTTGTGAACAGCTGGAAGACCCGAAAAAAACCAAGAAACTGGTAAAAAGAGGGGTTATTGAACTCGTCACCCCCGGTGTTTCCTATAACGAAAACACCATCGACAATAAAAACAACGTCTTTCTGGCCGCCGTGTATTTCACGAAAACCAAAGCCGGGTTGTCCCTGTTGGACCTTTCCACGGGAGAATTCCTGGCAACAGAGGGAACACCCGCTACCATGGACAAAATATTAAACAGTTTCCAACCCAAAGAAGTACTTTACCCTAAAGGCTCGGAAGCCCGATTTAACGAACTCTTCGGGACAAAATACTATACTTACCCGATCGAAGAATGGTTCTTCGAGACAGAATCTGCGGCAGATCGTCTCAAAAAACATTTCGAAGTATCATCATTAAAAGGATTCGGGATTGATAAAATGGACTGCGGGATTTCCGCCGCAGGAGCTGTTTTGTACTACCTCGACATGACAAAACATGAACTCGTGGGACACATCACCTCGATCTCCCGTATCGACGAGTCAACCTGTGTCCTGCTGGATCGTTTCACGTTACGTAACCTTGAAATCTTGGATACTCTCCACGAGGGAGGACGCTCCCTAGCAGACATTATTGATCGTACCATTACCCCAATGGGCGCACGTACCTTGCGTCGCTGGCTGTGTATGCCTTTGAAGAAACCGGCAGACATAAACGAACGCTTGGACATCGTGGAATGTTTCGGGCAGCACGAAACAGAACGCTTGGAACTGGAACAAATTCTCCGTACCATCGGAGATCTGGAACGCCTAGCCTCCAAGATTGCCGTCGGCCGTATCTCTCCAAGAGAAATGGTACAACTAAAAATTGCGTTACAAGCCATCAAGCCATTAAAAGAACAATGTTTATCTACCGAAAACGAAGTTCTTGCCAAATGGACGCAACAATTGGATGATTGCGAAGTATTAAGCCAAAGAATAGATCACGAGATCAGGGAAGATGCCCCCTCGATGCTCAACAAAGGGAATGTCATCGCCCCCGGTGTCAACACCGAACTGGATGAATTACGGGAAATCTCTTCTCACGGGAAGGAATTGCTATTAAAGATGCAACAACGTGAAATAGAGAATACAGGAATACCTACATTGAAGATTAGCTTTAATAATGTTTTCGGCTATTACATCGAGGTGACCAAAACTCACGTGAACAAGGTTCCCGACACCTGGATTCGTAAACAAACCCTTGTCAATGCGGAACGTTACATTACTCCCGAACTAAAAGAATACGAAGAAAAGATTCTCGGAGCCGAAGACCGGATTCAAGAATTGGAAAGCGATATATACAATACCTTGCTGGCAGCGGCAGCCTCTTATATCAAACCGATACAGTTGGATGCCCGTATCATCTCCCACATTGATGCGCTAATCTCGTTTGCCAACATTGCTGTCACGAACAATTACCATCGACCGGAGATCAACGAATCCTTCGTAATCGACATAAAAGGAGGACGCCACCCAGTCATTGAACGCCAGTTACCTCCGGGAGAAAACTACATCGACAATGATCTCTACCTCGATAACGACAAGCAACAAATCATCATTATCACGGGACCCAACATGGCGGGTAAATCAGCGCTTTTACGCCAAACTGCACTTATCGTGATCATGGCACAAGCCGGATGTTTTGTTCCTGCCATTTCGGCAAAGATCGGGTATGTCGACAAGATTTTCACTCGTGTCGGGGCATCCGACAACATCTCTTTGGGGGAATCCACCTTCATGGTTGAGATGAACGAGGCGGCCAACATCCTGAACAACATTTCCGATCGAAGTCTTGTATTATTCGACGAACTTGGACGAGGCACCTCCACGTACGACGGTATTTCCATCGCTTGGGCCATTGTCGAGTTTTTACACGAAAATCCGAAAAGCAGGGCAAAGACCCTTTTCGCCACCCACTACCACGAACTGAACGAAATGGAACACACCTACTCGAAAATCAAGAATTTCAACGTGTCGGTAAAAGAGGTGAATAACAAAGTCGTGTTCCTTCGCAAACTAGTCAAAGGAGGTTCCAACCACTCGTTCGGTATACAGGTCGGTAAAATGGCAGGCTTGCCGCAATCCGTCATCAAACGTTCATCCGAGATATTAAAGCAACTCGAAAACGACCGTAATTCAAGTGGAGCCATACAAAAGAACGTCGCTAAAATAGGAAACGAAAGGGAAGGCATTCAACTCAGTTTCTTCCAACTGGAAGACCCCGTGCTATTACAGATTCGGGATGAAATAGCCGGGCTGGACATCAACAGCCTGACCCCACTTGAAGCCTTGAACAAACTGAATGAGATAAAAAAAATAACGGGAATTTAATCTATAAATTCCCGTTACAAACAACTATTTATCTTCTAATCTTCTCAATCACAACATCCTCCACCGGTCTATCGAAAGAATTTGTTTTCACCGCAGCAATCTTATCCAGCACATCCAATCCTTCAATCACCTCCCCATACACCGTGTACTGTCCGTCCAAATGAGGAGTTCCACCAACCGTAGTATAAGCCTGTTTTTGCGCCTCTGTTAGCACCAACTCTTCATTCACGAACAAACTATCACATTCCCGGGTCAATTTCTCCGACAATTCATTCAAAGCTTCCGAATCATTCGCCTCCTGTAAACGGGCAAATTCATCCTTGTATTGATTTTTCAACCACCCATACAGCGCCATCTTACGCCTTTCATTGATACTCTTCACGGTTGCTTCTAAACGTTCGGGAGTATACACCTGTCCTTGAACAATATAAAATTGCGCCCCGCTAGACTTACGCTCCGGATTCGTGTCATCTCCTTCCCGTGCTGCTGCAAGCACCCCTTTCTTATGGAAATACTCCGGTACGAACTCCGCATCTATCCGATAATCCACGTCTCCCTCACCCAACATCACGTCCAGCCCGGCATTCTTTGACGTTGGGTCTCCCCCCTGTATCATAAAATGATTAATCACCCTGTGGAACAACAAACCGTCATAAAATTTCTCATCCACCAACTTCAAAAAATTATCCCGATGCTTGGGTGTTTTATCATACAAACGAATCTTTATATCCCCGTACTCCGTGGTAATTTTCACGATAGGTTCCGTTTCATTTTTACACGAAGCAGCAAGCACCAAAATCAATAATACTCCGATAAATTTATTCATAATAACTCTTTTTCTGGTTACAATTCGACACTTTCACCACAAAAATAGAAGAAAATACTTTACTAACAATAAATTTGTTTGTATCTTGGCATGATTAACCAAAACGTTGTCAAACATGAAAACGATTTTACTATTTACACTTGTCATCCTAGCGGTTGCAATCTCCGGATGTCAAGATAAAAAGAAAGTAAGAAACACCTATACGCAAAAAGAAACAGTTAAAGTAGAAAACAAGGCTGTCCTTACAAAAGACACTACTCAAGTAACAGAAACAAAAACGGCAACAGAGACCACCGTGGTAAAAGAAGCTCCGGAATATATCCTTGTTGGTGGCTGTTTCCGCATCAAAGACAATGCAGACCGTATGTATGACAAATTACACAAAGAAGGTTATACAAACGCCATCATCATGCCCTATAGCAGAGATCTTTACCTCGTCGCTTACGAAGGATACAAAACCGAAAAAGAAGCTATTACAGCCGTAAGAAAAATTCATAAAATCCCCGGTAAAGAAGAGACTTGGATCTATCAAATAAAATAAACACAAGTAACATGAAATTCGTATTGTTCCTATCATTCGTCCTGATGTTACCGTTCATCGGCTGTCAACGGGATAAAATGAATTCCAAGAACCTAACCACCGCCAACGTGAAAAGGAGCCTTCCGGCCTCTCTTCCGGAAAACCATGTCTCCCTTGACACCATTAGGCAAAATCCCTCGCAAAATGCCAATAACACAACTATTGCATCAAACGTGAAGATTTCCCCATCTCGGCAAGAAACAGGAAAGCAACAAGGAACGGAACAAAGCACCAAGAAAATAAAGACAAAAAGTTACCATATCATCGTGGCCAGCCATCCCCGGGAAAATCTAGCAGAAAAAGACGTGACACAACTAAAAGCCAAAGGTTTCCCGGAGGCACAGATCATTACCAAAGATCAACGTTATCGTGTCAGTATCGCAAATTACACGGATAAACAAGAGGCCACGAAACAAAGGGATCTACTCGCCACCCAACTGGGACAAAGCGATATATGGATCATGCTTTATTAATACATGATAGCCACCACGGCTGCAGCACCATAAACATACCCGACATATACTTGGGCAGGGGTGTGTTGTTTTAGATACAAACGGGCGGAGGCCACAAGGCCAGAAACCAAAATCAGCAAAGGCAACAAGTTAATCACATCCCCCAAATACTTCATTCCCAGAATAAAAACGAAGCCACACAAAGCCCCGATAGCCGTCATGTGCATACTGATCTTCCAGCGAATCGTCACGATCATAAAGCCGGAGAGCATAATCACCATAATCAGGTAAAACTGCCTCACGATATTAGAATAAGGCAAATTACGTGAAAAATAAAACACAATAAAAGCCCCCACGATCGTCACCAGCACCGGGAATACCCGATCTTGTTTCTGCGCTAGACGGTAGCCTTCAATCAACCCCAACCACTTCAACAACGGCAAGCAAAGCAATGGAATTAACGTTACCCCCAGCAGGGTCAACAAATAAGACATATTTTGCGTATACGCCGGAATATAAGTAAAAACAGTTCCTGTATTAAATGTGATAAACAACACGTACAAAGGCAACAACAAAGGATGAAACAGCATGGATACGGCAAAAGCAAGTACTTTCATATTTTAAAATTATGGCTTTTAAACTTCTCTACGAAGTCGGGCCACCGGAATATCCAGCAACTGACGATACTTTGCAATCGTCCGGCGGGCAATCTGGTAACCTTTTTTATTCATTAATTCCACCAACTCATCATCCGTGTAAGGTTTGCGTTTATCCTCGCCGTCCACGATTTCCTTCAACACATTCTTCAACTCGCCCGTGCTAACTTCCTCTCCACTACTCGTCGGCATACTTCCCGAAAAGAATTGTTTTAAAGAGTAGATACCGAACCAAGTCTGTATATACTTAGAATTAGAAACCCTCGAAATAGTAGAAACATCCAATCCGGTAATATCGGCTATATCCCGGAGAATCATCGGTTTCAACTTGCTCTCGTCCCCCGTCTGGAAAAATGGTTTCTGGAACTGCACGATAGCCGTCATCGTCAGCATCAGCGTGTTATTTCGCTGTTGCACGGCATCAATAAACGAACGGGCAGAACTCAGCTTATATTTCACGAAAGACACCACATCTTTCTTCTCGCGAGAATTCGAATTCTTTTGGTAATCCTCCAACATATTGACGTATGATTTGTTCAACCTCAACTCGGGAATATCCCCCGTGTTCAAGCTCAACTGCAACTCCCCGTCTACAATATCCAAGTTAAAATCAGGAATAATCTTCTCGGCTCCCGGAACCGAAGAATCGGAAATCTGTCCGCCCGGCTTGGGATTCAATTTCAAAATTTCGTCCACTGCCTCTTTCAACTCCTCATCTGAAATCCTCATCCGTTTGGAAATCTTCTCGTAATGTTTCTTCGAGAATTCCTCGAAATAACTCTCCAATATGATCCGGGCATTTATCAAAGCCGGCGTGGAAACCTCCGCCAAGCGTCGTTTCACCTGCAGCAACAGACACTCCCTCAAATCTCTCGCCCCCACTCCTGCCGGATCAAACCGTTGCACGACACGCAACAAGGATTCAATCTTCTCCTCATCCACCTCGATCCCGGCCCCAAAAGCGAGATCATCCACGATATTCTCCACGTCCCGACGCAAATAACCATCATCATCTATATTACCAATGATGTACTCGCAGATCTTACGATCCATCTCTCCCAAGTGCTGCGTCCCCAACTGTTCCACCAAATTCTCCCGAAAAGAAATCCCCCCGGAAAGCACGAACTCCCGCGCATCATCATCCTTCGAAGCATTCGAGGCCGTCAACTTATAATCCGGGATATCATCCTCATCACTAATGTAATCGTCTAAAGAAAATTCATCCTCCGAAGACTCGTAATTATCTTCTTCCTGCGAATTCTCATCATAATCCACCTCATCCCCGTCCTCCTTAATATCAACTTCCGGTTCCGATTTCTCCTCCCCCTCTTCCAAAAGCGGGTTTGACTCTAGCTCCTCCTTAATCCTCTGTTCAAGTTGATAGGTAGGAAGCTCAAGCAGCTTGATCAGCTGAATCTGCAACGGATTGATTTTCAATCCCAATTTCTGTTGTAAATTTTGCTTGAGCATCCTTCTATTTATTTCAAATTATTCTTAAAACTCGGCATTTTTCGGTGTCCGCGGGAACGGGATCACGTCACGTATATTCCCCATTCCGGTCACGAACAACAACAAACGTTCAAACCCAAGTCCGAATCCGCTATGCTCCGCAGAACCAAACCTTCTCGTGTCCAGATACCAAGACATCGCTGAAACCGGTATTCCTACCTCCTGCATACGAGTCACCAGCTTGTTATAGTCTTCCTCACGCTGCGATCCCCCGATAATCTCTCCGATCTGCGGGAAAAGCACGTCCATCGCGGCAACCGTCTTTCCGTCCGGGTTCTGTTTCATGTAGAAAGCCTTGATCTCCTTCGGGTAACCCGTCAAAATCACCGGTTTCTTGAAATGCTTCTCTACCAAGTAACGCTCATGTTCACTCTGCAAATCCACCCCCCAACCCGTCACCGGATACTGGAACTTACCATTCTTATTTTGCTTACTGTTTTTCAATATATCAATAGCCTCCGTGTAAGTAACCCGTTCAAAATCATGATTCAATACGAATTGCAACTTTTCGATCAACTCCATGGAACGCTCCTCGGCTTTCTTGTCCTTCTCCTCCTCCTGCAAACGCTTGCTCAAAAACAACAAATCATCCATGCAATGCTCCAAAGCGTAACGGATCAAATATTTCAAAAAGTCCTCCGCCAAATCCATGTTATCTTCCAAATCATTGAAAGCAACTTCCGGCTCAATCATCCAGAACTCCGACAAATGGCGCGTAGTATTTGAATTCTCTGCCCGGAAAGTAGGCCCGAACGTGTAAATCTTACCCAGCGACATGGCCCCCAGCTCACCTTCGAGCTGACCGCTCACCGTCAAGTTGGTTGATTTTCCGAAAAAGTCCTGTCTAAAATCAACACTTCCGTCCTCCAACAAGGGTGGATTCTTCGGGTCAAGCGTCGTCACCCGAAACATCTCACCCGCTCCCTCGCAATCCGAAGCCGTGATCAACGGGGTATGTAAATAATAGAACCCATGATCGTTAAAATATTGATGAATAGCAAAAGCCATCGCGTGACGAATACGGAAAACAGCCCCGAAAATATTCGTGCGGAATCTCAAATGAGCCACCTCACGCAAAAACTCCAAGCTGTGCTTTTTCGGTTGTATCGGGTATTTCTCCGGATCAGCCTCTCCCGTCACGATCACCTCCTTCGCTTGAATCTCACGAGCCTGCCCACTACCCGTACTTTCCACGAGCAATCCTTTCACGTGAACAGCCGCCCCGGTCGTAACTTTCTTCATCACCTCCTCGGCCACCTTCTCCATATCAACCACCACCTGTATATTATTGATCGTAGAGCCGTCATTCAAGGCAATAAAATTCACCTGTTTATTACCGCGTTTGGTTCTTACCCAACCTTTAACCTCAACCTCTTTACCGCAATCTTCTGACTGCAACAGTTCTTTGACTGACATTCTACTCGTTTTCATCTGAAAAACATTTAATTATTAAACTTACAACCGCAAAAATAGTATTTTTTCATGTAAAAAACTAGACCACGAATAAATCACTCAAAATCGTATCTGAAATTACCCATCCGGCCTCGCTAATTCTCCATCTCCCTCCTTCCTCAATCAAATCCCCGGAATCCTCGTATTTCCGGACTTGCTCCCGCACCTGTTCCAAAAACTCGGCGTACTCTCCCTCCAATTTTTGCTTTTCCATCCCCCACATCGTCCGCAAACTCGTCATCACGTATTCATTATACAAATCAACAGGTGCTAACTCCTCTCTTTCAAATGAAAGCATCCCATTATTTAAATAATCTATATAAATTTTCAAATTCGCCGTATTCCATTGCCTGGAATGCAGGTCGTAAGAATGGGCCGAAGGGCCGAAACCGATGTATGGCTCCTGTTGCCAGTAAGATGTATTGTGCCGGGAGTATCTCCCGTTCCGGGCAAAATTGGAAATTTCATAATGTTCAAAACCCAACTCTTTCAACCGCTCACACACCCGCTGATAACGTCCGGCCATCACCTCCTCATCCTCCAACCGGAACTCTCCCCGTTTCACCATGTGTTCGAATACTGTATTTGAATCAATACTTAACATGTACACGGATAAATGAGCTATTGGCAAACTACTTGCCCTCTCTACATCATCTAACAACTCAGCTTCTGTCTGTCCCGGTAAGCCAATAATCAAATCCATGCTTATATTATCAAATCCCATGCCAGCAGCAAACGTGATTCCATCCATCGCCTGACGGGCAGAATGTGTCCGGTTGATTCGTTTCAGTTGCTCATCCGAGAAAGACTGTACCCCGATACTCAACCGATTAAAGCCTAAATCCTTTATTCCTTGCAATTTTTCCGGCACCAAATCTTCGGGATTCAACTCGATGGTTCGCTCCATACCAGGGACGAACGAATAATTTTCCTCCAATTTCCGTATGATTCGTTCCAGCTCCCCACGTTCCAAGTAAGAAGGAGTACCTCCTCCAAAATACAAGGTATTCACCTCCTGCTGCTGTAAATATCCCCGACGCAAATCAATCTCCCGCTCGATAGCCCCCAGATACGCCTCCTTCAACTTCAACGAAGCGACCGAATAAAACCCGCAATAAAAACATTTACTCCGGCAAAAAGGTACATGCACGTAGATTCCCATAACTAAATTTTAATAGATGTCCTGCAAAATAACAACAATTATTCACATGAACCATAAGGCTTAACGGGATTTGTTTACTACATTTGTAAAATTTCGAACTCACAATGCGTGTATATGGGTAAATTGGTTGCAATCTTACTTTTATTCATCTCCATATCACTTGACGCCCAAACGGTCATCGTGGGGAAAGTTATTGCCCACTCCGGCGAACCGGTTAACAGGGTACACATCTACTGCATCGAGAGCGAAAAAGGCACCACCACCGACTCCCTGGGTCTCTTCCGATTGGAATGTCCTATTCCCTGTACATTGGAATTCTCACACGTCAACTATAAAAAAGAAACTTACAAGCTCAACAAAAGCGATGCGCCGTTCGTCATCACCCTGCGCAACAAACTGAACAACCTGAAAGAAGTCGTCGTCACGGCCCTCCCGGCCAGCGGGCGAATCCTCTCCTCCATCAAAGGAATCGAACGGATCCCAGCCATCCTCGGCGAACAGGACGTGCTGAAATACCTGGCCACCATACCCGGCATCGTGACCACGAACGCCCTCAATTCCGGCATCTACGTCCGTGGCGGGAACAGCAACGAGAACGGTTTTCTCATCAACAACATGCCCATCGCCTACCCGGACCACCTCACGGGAATACTGTCCACGTTCGACCCGTACATACTGAACAATTCCACCCTCTTTAAAAGCGGCTTCCCCGCCCGGTACAACAGTTTTTTATCCTCCTACATCAACATGCGTCCCGAACCGGGAAACAAGCACGAACACGAAGGAGAGCTGACCATCGGACTTGTTTCTTCCGCTCTGAAAGCCAAGGGCCCGATCATCAAAAATCACACCTCCTTTGCCGCCTCTGCCCGAACCTCTTACTTACAACACATTTCCCGGTTATACAACCGATCCATGGATGACAAGACGAATCCTAACTACATGCCGGAGTACTCGTTTAGCGATATTACCGCAACCATTGATTCACGTCTTTCCGACAAATGGAGAATGACCGCCTTCGGGTTATTCTCTCTCGATCACATGAAAATGAAAATCAGCGAACACGTGCAATACATTTTCGATTGGCACACCTTTTCCGGTAACGTGAATGCCTCTTACACACCCGATGCCAACGAGCAATGGGATTTCCAATTTGGCGGGAAAAACACGTACAGCGAAGGCGACGCCTTCGGCAGCGTACCCATGGGAGGCGGAAACCGCAACTACGCCCTTCTCGGGCAAGCAACCTATTCCCGTCAATTTTCGGACAAATTAAGCCTGAACAGCGGGGTGAAATTCGAATACTCCCGGTTTGAAACGGCCAATAAAAGCGACGAAAGCCAAAATCTCCTAATAAAAAGTTCGGACAAAGACTTCAACCTATATGAATTATACCTAGATATAGCCTACTATTTGAATCACTACTTCTCCATAAACGTGGGAGGGAATTATCAATTCTACTCGGGAGAAACCCGTGAACACACCTTCTCACCCCGGGCGAAAATCAGCTACACGGTCAACAAATTCTCTATCTGGGCAGATTACGCCAAGACGGTTCAATATTTAAGCCTTTATCCCTATTTCACGGTTAAAACCCCGATCGACATCTGGTACCCTCTGGCAAAAGGAACCCAACCCGCCACTTGCCACCAGTACTCCATCGGGATAAACCAAGAGATCGGGCAATTACTATCTTTTTATGCGGGTATTTTTTACAAGGATATGCGTAACGTGAAAGACTTCGCCTCGGACATTCAAACCGAATACTCTGCCTTGAGTAATCGCCAGATTCAAGGAAAGGGCCACGCCAAAGGTCTGGAATTCGACCTCACGCTCAATCATCACGCTCTCTACATACGAGCCAACTACACGCTCTCCGAATCCAAGCGCAAATTCGCGGAGATCAACAACGGGAAAGCCTTTAATCCCCCGTACGACGTGAAACACAATGTCGTGATCAACTTTTCCTACCAGATTTCACCCCGCCTCCTGTTGAACACCCTTTGGACTTTCTCGTCCGGGGTCTACACGACCTTCCCCAAAGGAATGGTCATCGCACGAAACATCACGGAATTCAACGATGACAGCCCCATTCTTATCCCCGTGTACACGGATCGCTATAACTACAAATTACCCAACAACCACCGGCTGGATGCCAGCCTTGACTATAAATTCGGCGGCAAGAACCTTTTATTCAAACTCAGCGTCGGCGCATACAATGTATACAACCAATCGAATCCCTCGTTCGTTTACTTTCAAGCAGAAAGCACGGACAACTTGACCAAGATTATCCCGAAATCTAAAGTCATGTTACCCTTCATCCCGTATGTTTCACTTCGAATAAACTGGTAACCACATGAAAAATGGAATATTAATCCTCCTATACTTCACGCTCTTCTCTTGTATGCCGGAAGAGGAACTTCCCATGAAAGACATGGGTGAGATCTCCGGTTACTTCATCGAATGCTACTGCAAACCGGGTGAATTCTACACGCTGAACGCGGCAAAAGTCTCCCCGATCCACGAGATCATTGACTTGAATGATCCTGTCAATCTGGATGTTTCCATAAAAGCAGACTCTATCATCAAACTTATCCCCACGTTCAGTCCCTCGTTCCTCGGAAATTTCAGGCACGATACCAAGTTCAATCAATTCGGGCTCGACTCGCTTTACTTAAGCATATACACGCCCGAGAAAGAACACATCACGGCCAAAACCGCTATACCGGACCATATAACGATCTCTTCCTATTTCGTTTCCAAAGCGACAAACTCCGTCACGATCAGTTTCCAAACCTCACCCAATCCCATGCAGAATTACTACATATACAGCGTGCAGGCAAGAAAAGAAGGGGCCGGGGATGATAACCTGCTGAAAAAAGAGACCAGCTATCTTGACCTGTCCCACCATACAGGAGGTGCCACGATCGAACGAACCATCAAATGCCAAGAAATCGAAGAGGCGGAAGCCATCGTCATTCTCCTTTTACGTATCACCGAAGATTGTTACAACTACCAAATCTCCCTCTACGAAGCCAACAGCGCCAACCAAGGCAGCATCACCTCGCCGGTCCCGCTCATCGGAAATATACAGGGAGCATTAGGAATATTCACCTGCTACACGGAAGATTACAAATTCGTGTCCCGCAAAAATTTCCAATAATATATCCCATCTCACAAGTTTCTTTTAACCCAAGAAATCAGGATGTCAAGCTGATTTAAGTCATCATTTGCTGATTACTTCATAATCACTTCCTAATCAAATCCGGATAAAAAGTTTAAAAAGTATTTTTAAAATGCTATTAAAACGCTATTTTAAGTATAGCGTTTTAATAGAGTTTTAATAGCGTTCTAATAGCGTTTTACACGGAAGTGGTCCGGATATGATCCGAATAAATTAACTAATTATCAGCTCATTACCCTAGTTCCACAGCAAGAACAGGGTACGAACACCCATACCATCGGAAAATATACACCTACCATTTGCCCCCAAACGCATGATTCAGAAACCTATCAAAACGCTCTGGAACAAATCTTTTTGCGGAATGTTTTGGAATTCACGTATTAATGTGTAATTTTGCCCCTCATTTTGGAGTGGAGTACTCGCTAAATTGTAAGGGATACCTTAGCCATGCCCTTTACAATGCACCTGTCTCCGTTGAAAATCATATCAGTTTGCCCGATAAACCTCGTTATTTTCAACCGGACAGAATGCCTAGAGCCCCCACGAAGAAATACAAACAGAAGTTTAATATTTAATTAAAAAAAAAGTGGATCAGATTAGTTACAAAACAACTTATGTCAACAAAGCCACTGCACAGAAAGAATGGGTTTTGATTGACGCAGAGAATCAAGTTGTGGGACGTCTTGCCGCTAAAGTTGCGAAACTATTGAGAGGCAAGTACAAACCCAGTTACACTCCCCACGTGGATTGTGGAGACAATGTAATCATTATCAACGTAGAAAAAGTTATCTTCACAGGTAACAAATTAACAGACAAACAGTATCGTAGACATACCCAGTATCCTGGAGGTCAACGGATTTCTACCCCGGCAGAAGAAATGAAAAGATTCCCGGAAAGAATTCTGGAACATGCTGTTAGAGGTATGCTTCCTAAAAATCGCCTTGGAAGAGCTGTATTCAAGAACATGCACCTGTTCGTAGGACCGGAGCACAACCATGAATCACAACAGCCTAAAGTAATTGATATAAACGCACTTAAATAACAAGGTATGGAAGTAGTAAATGCAGTAGGTAGAAGAAAAACAGCGGTAGCCCGCGTTTATCTTAACGAAGGAAAAGGCAATATTACGATCAACAAGAAAAGCCTGGAAGAATATTTCACATTGCCTACCCTCCAATATATTGTAAAACAACCGCTTGAATTATTAGGTGTGTTGGGACAATATGACATCAAGGTAAACCTTGTAGGTGGAGGTTTCAACGGACAAGCTGAAGCTTTACGTTTAGGAATTGCCAGAGCATTGGTGAAAGTAAACGCAGAGGATAAATCAAAATTAAGAGCAGCAGGGTTCATGACCAGAGACCCACGTGAAGTGGAACGTAAGAAACCGGGACGTCCTGGCGCTCGTAAGAGATTCCAATTCTCTAAACGTTAATAGGAGTTTAGTATCTAAATTGACGGGACTTCTGTGGAGAACTACCCGGCAATTGATTAAATTTAAGAATGTAAACTTTAAAGGAGACACAAAATGTCAAATACAAATTTCGACGAATTATTAAATGCAGGTTGTCACTTTGGACACCTTACCCGTAAATGGAATCCTAAAATGGCTCCGTATATTTTCATGGAGCGTAATGATATCCACATTATTGACCTGAACAAAACAGCCATCATGTTGGACAAGGCAAGTGCAGCTTTGAAACAGATCGCTAAATCAGGTAGAAGAATTCTGTTTGTTGCAACAAAAAAACAGGCTAAGGACATTGTTGCTGAAAAAATTTCTAATATCAACATGCCGTTCGTGACTGAAAGATGGCCGGGTGGTATGTTGACCAACTTCCCGACCATTCGTAAAGCCGTGAAGAAAATGACCACCATCGACAAGATGGAAAAAGACGGTACTTTCTCTCACCTTTCAAAACGGGAAAAACTTCAGATTTCTCGTCAAAGAGCAAAATTGGAAAAGAACTTGGGTAGCATCGCTGACCTGACTCGTCTTCCGGCAGCTCTTTTCGTGGTTGACGTGATGAAGGAGTACATCGCAGTAAAAGAGGCTAACACGCTGGGAATTCCAGTATTCGCTATCGTGGACACGAACTCAAACCCGGAAGGAATTGACTTCGTAATCCCGGCTAACGACGACGCATCAACTTCTATTTCTTTAATTATCGACAAGGTAGCCGGAGCCATCAAAGAGGGTCTGACTGAAAGAAAAGCCGAGAGAGAGAAAGAAGGAGACAAAAAAAGTGTCGAGAAAGCTGAAGCTCAGGATGAAGTAGCTGAAGTAAGCGAAACCGCTTCTGAAGAATAGATTAATTTTTGATTTTAGATTTCAGATTTTAGATTGAATGATCTAACTTCTGAAATTGAATTAACATGGAGGTTTAAAGAATATGGAAATAAAAGCAGCAGACGTGATGAAGTTGCGTAAAGCAACAAATGCCGGAATGATGGACTGCAAACATGCATTACAAGAAGCTGAAGGAGATTTCGACAAAGCCGTTGACATTATCCGTAAGAAAGGTCTTGTTGTTGCAAGCAAACGTGCAGACAGAGAAGCAAAAGAAGGATGCGTTTTGGCCAAAACCGATGGTAAGAATGCAGTTATGGTTTCCTTGAACTGCGAAACAGACTTCGTGGCTAAAAACGAGGGATTCATTGCTTTCACAACCAAGATTCTTGACGCCGCTTTAGCTAACATGCCCGCAACTACCGAAGATTTGTTGGCTATCCAACTGGATGGTAGAAGCATCGCAGACCAGATTGCAGAACAAACCGGTGTTATCGGTGAAAAACTGGAATTAAGCTACTACGGTTCTGTAAAAGCAGAAGATTGCGTGATCTACATTCACCCGGGAAACATGTTGGCAACCGTTGTTGGTTTCAACAAAGCAGCTGATACCCAAGTGAAGAAAAATATCGCCATGCAAGTGGCTGCCATGGCTCCTGTTGCCGTGGATAAAGACGGTATTCCTCAAAACGTTATCGATCACGAATTCGAGATCGGTCGCGAAAAAGCTCGTGAAGAAGGTAAGCCGGAAAACATGTTGGATAAAATTGCTCAAGGTCGCTTGAACAAATTCTTCCAAGAGTCTACCTTGTTAAACCAAGTTTTCGAGCAAGACGGTAAAATGTCTGTAAAAGAGTACTTGAAGAGCGTAGATAAAGATTTAACTGTTACCGCTTTCTTACGTTTCACGTTGAATGCCTAATACAGGAAATAAATCTTTGAAATATAGAAACAGGCTTAGTAATAGGCCTGTTTTTTTATCCACTCACACCCACTATATGCAGCAAGAATACACCCACATTCTTTTAGACCTCGACGGTACGGTCACCGATTCCATGGAAGGAATCACCAAATCAATCCGGTACGCCTTGAAATATTTCGGAATAGAAGTGAATGACTTAAACGAACTACGTAAATTCGTGGGTCCCCCGTTGAAAGAATCCTTGATGGAATTCTGCCATTTCAGCGCAGATCAGGCCGAGGAAGGCATCCGGAAGTACCGGGAAAGATTCGCCGACACGGGTATATACGAAAACGCTGTTTATCCCGGAATGGAACGTCTCCTGCAAGAATTAAACGAGGCCGAAAAGCAAGTGATGCTGGCTACCGGAAAACCAGCTTATTACGCAGAAAAGATACTTGATCATTTCCACTTGAGTCATTATTTCAAATTCGTCGGGGGAAGCGGGCTTGACGGCTCGTTGTCCCATAAAGAAGAGGTAATCCGCCACGTACTGGAAAATAATGACATCCGGGACTTGAGTAAAGTGGTCATGGTTGGAGACCGGAAGCACGACATTATCGGGGCTCGAAATGCCGGAATTGACTGTATCGGGGTTTTGTACGGTTACGGGGATCAGGAGGAATTAGCCCAAGCCGGAGCTAAACAGATTGTGGCATCCGTAGAGGAATTAAAACAGGCGTTATTACCCCAAAACCCTCGGTATAATCAATAAAATCTATCTTCGTTTCCACATCTTTGATATGGCCTGCCCCCCTTTACTTCTTCTCCAAGATTGTCACGTAGCGAACGAATTTAGGGGAATAGCGTTTTTTATCTGTTTTCGGACGATTATTATTGTCGTAGACATCTATTAAACGTAGATTCACTTTCTCTTGTATCACAGTAGGAAGAACCTCTGTTGCAGGCTTACCGGAAACCAACACGATAGGCAGAGAGTTCAAAAGTGTCGTATCGCTCTTCACATCCCAAGGTAATATGCGACGGCCTGCCTCATACACCAGCTCGATTCTCAATTCCTCATCGGCCGGATAATAGAACGGTACATGCTGTAATTCTTCAATCTGGCGAACAGCCTTGATACTCTTGATCTCCGTGTTATTGAACATATTAGCAACGCGAGACATCAATAGAGTTTCCACAAGAATTAACAGTAATACCACCCCCGTGAATACTTTCATTGATTTCATCCTCACCCCTCCCGCAAAAATAGAATAGGATGCAAGCAAGAACAGGATCGAAACGATAATCAAAAGAGTCAACCCGACTTTTCCTTCCCGATAAAATAAAAGATAGACGGCAACCGGCATTCCTAAAGCAATTAACGCCGGGATAAACGCATTTACACGAAACACGACACGATCACTCGTGGTAAGCGTTTTCTCTTTCGCCGCCGTGAATATATAAACGATATAATGTGCCACAACCATCGCTGCCGGAATCAATAACGGCAACAGATAACGAGTTTTTTTCTCCGGGAAAAGAGAAAGCAACACCAGGGTAACCACGGTCCATAAAACAGCAAACGTGTATTCCTTACGCATTCTAACTTTCTTCCTTAACCACGGCCAACATAGCCCGGTCAAGAGGAATAAAGCCCAGATTCCCGACTCGGCAAAAAACAACCAATAGTAATACCAAGGACGAACATTTCTTTCGATCCATGCCGTCGATTCTTTCGCTAGTACGAACAAAGCTGTATCCCGGTGGAATACATACAAGTAAAGCGGCCACCAAAAGCTAATAACGATAAATAACAGCAACATGACCAGGATAGGCCAACCTTTTCCCTTGAGAGAAGGACGATAAACCCATGCATAAGAGATCAAGAAAGGCAATAATAAAGCATAGAATGCCACCGGCCCTTTACCAAGGAAAGACAGGCCTAAGAATATCCCGGCCCAGATAAAATTAGCCCAACTCGTTCGCACGCTCTTTATTCCCCGATAAAAAAAGAATATAGCTCCCAGCATAAAACTATGGCAATAAATATCCCATGTCGCTACCCGTCCCGCCATGATGACATTAAAGCTAGTTGCCAACACCAACGCGGAAAGTAACCCCAATAGCCTGTTACCACTTAAAGCCGAAGCAAAGAAGTAGAGGAAGAAAGCCATCAATGTGGCCATGATTCCAGCAGCAGCACGCTGCAAAGATATATTATCCGGTTGTAAATACTCTATTCCCGCAGCTACCCATGTCGGAAGAGGCGGTTTCTCCAAACGTAATTCACCGTTCATCGTGGGCACCAACCAGTTGTCATATTCAATCATTTCATGCGCCGTAACCAAATTACGGGACTCCATAATATCCTCATAAACAGAACCATTATTCACGAAAAAAGCGAACCAACAAACAATAAGAATAAAAAGATAATGGATATAGTTTTTCTGCATAATCTTATGTACACGTTTAGATTAGGGTGCAAATTTATAATAATAAAACTATTTTCAAGAGCATATCCTTCAAATAATGCAGGAAGAATTTTTCTCCCCGGATGTAACAAAAAAGAAACATTTTTGGTATACATTTTGGATGTGTTTTTGCACGAAAAGGATTTACATACTATAATCATGAAAATTGGACGATATTTGATATTGCTTATTTTGGTGATTCCCGTGTTGATCCTACGGGATTTCACTCCAAACAACGAACTGAAATACCTTAGTATCGTTGACGAGGCCCTGCGTAACGGACATTTTTTCACCTTCTATCACCAAGGAGAACTCTACGCGGACAAGCCACCTTTTTATTTTTGGTTGCTCATGTTGAGCAAATGGCTCTGGGGAGAACATAATATGTTTGGCCTCTCACTTTTTTCCATCATTCCCGCCTTGATTTCCATTTATATCATGAATAAATGGGTTGCAGAAGATACCACCATATCTTTGAGATGGAGCGGCTCGCTGATGCTTTTCACAAGCGCATTCTTTATCGGTTCGGGGCTCGTGCTACGGATGGATATGTTAATGTGCATGTTTATTCTTCTTGCCCTGTACACGTTTTATAAACGCTATTCGGGCAAGGGACAACGGAGAGACCGTTTCTTGTTGCCTTTCTATATTTTCATGGCTATTTTCTCGAAAGGACCTATCGGGTTTATCGTTCCCTTGATAACTATACTAGTCTTCTTGCTGGTGAAAAGAGACATCCGCTCCTTCCGGCAGTATCTCGGCTGGCGGGAATGGGGTGTTTTGTCGGGATTTTGTGCAATATGGTTTCTCTGTATTTATCTTGAGGGTGGGTCAACTTACTTGAACAACCTTCTTTTCCACCAAACCATTAACCGGGCCATTGATTCGTTCGACCATAAAAAAGCATTCTGGTACTACGGGGTGACGTTCTGGTACTCCGTGGCTCCCTGGTCAATCCTGTACATCACGACAATCGTTATCGCAATAAAAAAGAAAGTGCTCACGACAGATAAAGAGAAACTTTTCCTTTCGGCAATCGTCTCTACTTTCGTGATCCTTTCCATGTTCAGCGCAAAACTGGACATTTATATGTTGCCCCTGTTCCCATTTTTCACTTACCTGACGATCCTGTTACTTCCCAAGATCAAAGAGAGATGGATTGCATTTTCCGTGTATATTCCCGTGACAGCTCTTGCCATCGCTCCCATCGTGGCATTCTTTATCCGCAACAAGTTCAATGTTCCCGACTCGCCATTTATTTATGTCGCCATCATAACATTGTTTATCTTTAGTTTAACGGCCTGTTATTTACTATATCGCAAGCAAATATCCCGGGCTATTAATTGTGCCGCACTGGGTATTCTAGCCACGTTGTTCACGGGAGCTTTCTCTTTACCCCAGATCAATCCATACATTGGCTTTACAGCTATGGCTACCGAAGCGTATCACATATGCGAGGAAGAGAATATTGATCATTATTACTATTACAAGTTCCGCAGCGGGGAAAACATGGATGTTTATTTACACGAAGAGGCCATGAAGATCTCGAACGAGGATTCATTATTTAATATCTACCAACAAGGCGACTGCATGATTTTTGTCAAAGAAAAGAACGTTACGCGTTCCCCGGCGCTCTCCAACTGGATTCAACAAACCCATCACGAGAAGATCGGCAACTTTTATCTTGTTCACCCCACTTTAAATACATCGTCTTTATATGACCAACCTTAGAAGCATTTTTGGCCATTCACATACTTTATCTTCATATCTTGAAAAATACGATTAAGAGATGAAACATTTTTCCTTATATTTGCCCCATGGTAACAATCAAGGACACAACATTAATCAAATCTTTCAATGCAGGGGATCCCATGGCTTTCAAGGTCATATTCGATCACTATTATAAGATTTTATGTTCCTATTCCTACCATTTTATCCGCACTCCTTATGCTGTTGACGATATCGTACAGGACATTTTCGTTGCCCTATGGAACAGACGAGAGAAGTTTGACTGTATCGAAAAAGTCAGTTCTTTTCTTTTTGTCTCCGCACGTAACGCTTGTCTGAATCATTCCAAACATGAACAAATGAAAGCGGCAAAACTGAAAGAATTTGTTGCACAAACAGATGAAGCCGTGTATGATGACTATATCATCATGGCCGAGTTCGACCAGAAATTAAACCATTGGTTGGAGTCCTTGCCCACGGAATGCCGCAAGATTATCGATATGTCTGTTTCCGGAATGAAAAATGACGAAATTGCTAAAGCCTTGAACATTTCCGTAAACACGGTAAAAAATCAGAAGGTTAAGGGATTTAAAATTCTCAAGGAACTATACAAGGATGAATACCTTACAATCTTGTTTTACATCTTTATAGCACTTAGTGTAAAATAATTTACAAAAAAATATATCCCGCATAGTACGTTAGAGTGAGTCGATTGTTATACTATAAAAGAGATAACAATGACACCTAAAGATTGCGAACATATCGCCCATTTACTCTTCCTAGCTTACACGGGAGAAATAACTTCCGAGCAGCAAGAAGAGTTAACCTGCTGGCTGAAAGAGGACAAGCATCACGATGATTTACACCGGATAATCATGGATCACGAACGTATTCGCTCGGAACAAGAGGTATTTTTATTATTCAACCAGCAAAAAGCTTGGGTAAAGATTTCACAAAAGACTTACCGGAAGAGTAAAATGCGATATACTCGAATTTTACGGTATGCCGCCGTATTCATTTGTTTAATCAGTGTCAGCGTATATTTCCTATACCCCAATAAGCCGGAAGAGAAAATCGAAATTGCCGAATTATTCCTAGAACCCATTTCTCCCAAGGCTATTCTACAAAACGAACAGGATGTACGCATATCCCTGCCGGGTCAATGCTATTCAATAAAAGATAGTACCAGTCATAAAAAGCAACTTGAAACATCTGAGATTCTGCGAATTTATGTCCCCAAAGGAGGAGAGTTCGAACTTGTGTTAGCCGACGGGACACGCATCTGGATGAATTCAGAAACAGAATTAAAGTTCCCCCGTGCTTTTACCGGAGATAAACGACAAGTTGAACTAGTTACCGGAGAGGCTTATTTCGATGTCAGAAAAGATAAAACAAAACCATTTATCGTTCGGAACAAGGATTTGGATTTAACGGTATTAGGTACTCAGTTTAATATCCAGAATTATTCCGACGAGCATGAAATCATAACAACTCTAGTCGAAGGTGCCGTGCAACTATCAGCCAACAAAACTGTTCTACACCCCGGGGAACAGGCCACTTATAATAAAACGACACGGGAGACACAAGTTGAAATGGTTGATACGGAACTCTTCACGGCATGGAGAGAGGGACGGTTAATTTTTAAGTCCACCCGTTTAGAAATTGTTCTTAAACAATTATCCCGTTGGTATGATGTCAAGTTCGAGTACGAAGAAGAAGAGTTAAAAGACTTGATCTTCTCCGGAAAGATGAAAAAATACGATAACGGTAATGTCATTTTAGGAATATTAAAAGCTACAGGAAAAATCGATTTTATACAACAAGACTCTGTTATACATGTAAAGAGACAATAAAAACAAAGACCTTAGTACGTTTAAAAATCAATAACCATGAAAAAAAATTCATTAATCCCCAAAATGGGATTCAAACTTTTTCGGCCTAACCCGAGAATGTTCGGGAAATTATTCGCCCTTTTTGTCTTCATGATATTTTGTACTCACTCGTACGGAGTAGGACAAAACAAGAAGATGGATGTTCATTTCAACAATGCCTCGATTGATTTTGTTATCGAGTATCTAGAATCGGCAACGGACTACACATTCGTGTACAACGACACGGATAAGGAAGGTATTAAAATATCGGTTTCGCTGAAAGATGCAGACATTGTGACAATCTTGGATGCAGTATTTAAAGATACCCCTTTAGCTTATCAGATAAAAGAAGACCGGATCGTTGTGCTAAGACGTAAAAATAATACGGTGAAAGCTGAAGAGGAAAAACAACTGGTCGTGAAAGGACGTGTGATTTCGGAAAAAGAGAAAGAACCCATTATCGGGGCCACAGTTATCTTAGAAGGTACGACTCTAGGTGTTGCCACAGACGTGGAAGGAGAATTTTCAATCAACGTTCCGAAAGATGCGAAAACACTCGTCATCAGTAGTATCGGCTATGCTAAATACCGATTCTCATTGAACTCGAATGTTTTCGATAAACTGAATATTATTCAACTGAAAGATAGCGTGAGTTTCGTGGACGAAGTCGTTATTGTCGGTTACGGGACCACCAAGGTAAAAGATGCTACCGGAGCCGTGTCTCGACTCGGAGAAAAGGATATTGCCATGTCCCCGGCAGGAGCGAGCGTGCAAAGCATGTTGCAAGGACGGGCACCCGGAGTAAATGTCATGATTCAATCAGCCTCCCCTACTTCCCCAGTAAACGTTATGATTCGAGGAATTTCAACATTAACCGGAAACACTCAACCGTTATGGGTTATTGATGGGGTTCCCGACTATTCACAAAGTTCCACAGGAGATGTAACCAATGCTTTGTTCAACTTGAATTTATCAGACATTGAAAGTATTGATATATTAAAAGACGTATCTGCAACAGCAATCTACGGTTCCCGAGCTGCCAACGGCGTCATCATCGTAACCACGAAACGGGGTAAGTTAGGGATGCAGCCGACCGTAGACTTTTCTCTCCGAGCCGGAATCCAGACTATCAATTCAAATAAACTGAACGCCTTGAATGCGGCAGAATATAAACGTTTCGTGGAGACAGTCGGTCGTCAATCCATTGAAATTGCCGGCTTCGATTACAACACTCGACTCTTTTTTAATGAATCTAAATTCAATCAATTAAACACAAGCCAATGGGATGGCAGTATGCTGGAATTGCTTCCCGATGCTTTTATGAACGGAGATACCGACTGGTGGGACGAAATGACCCAAAACGCCCTGACTACACAATGTGACATTTCCGTGCGAGGTGGTACGCAGAACTCGAACTACTTTATTTCTTTCGGGTACAATGATCAAAAAGGTGTTGTAAAGGGAGGACGCAGTAAGTTATTAACAGGACGTTTGAATTTCGAAACATTAATCGGGAAACAGGTTAAACTGGGAGTCAATCTGTCCGGATCGTCTAGAAAAACCAATAATAAGGATAATCTTATTGACAATATCATCCGATTCCGCCCGGACTTTCCGGCATATAATGAAGACGGAAGTATAAACTTGGTAACGACAAGTACGGTGATCGAAAACCCGCATTTAACTTTGGCTAACCGAAACGATGGACGAGGTTTAACATTCTCAGGCTCTGCCTTTCTGGAATGGACAATTCTGGATGGTTTGAAATTCAAATCTACCGGAACGGTCAATTACACGAATTCGCAAACCGATGTATTCTCGAAAAAAGGGACACGAGGATATGCCACGGCCTATAATAGCCGTAATCTAGGTAATAGCGAGAACAACACTTATGTGTGGGATAACACGCTAACTTGGATGAAGACTTTCGGCAAACACAATTTGGTTGCCATGGTCGGACATTCAATCGAAAAATACAAATCCAGAATGCTTTCCGGTGGTGCGGAAGAATTCCCGGATGAAGAAGTATTAATTAACCTAGGCAGCGGAGCTGACTCTTGGGCGGATAGTGATGAAGCCGGGAACACGCTCGTATCAGCCATTGCCCGCGTGAATTACAAATACAATAACCGTTATCTGGCAACCTTTACTTTCCGGACAGACGGTTCCTCGAAGTTCGGACCCGACAAGCGCTGGGGATATTTCCCTTCCGGGGCTCTCGCTTGGGTGATCTCTGAAGAAGAGTTTATGGCCCCCTTGAAATTGTATATTCCTTATTTGAAACTACGGGCTTCTGTCGGAAAGATCGGTTCTCAGAATTTAGGCAATTATGACTACATATCCCTCATGGGAGCTGCCTCTTATAACGGACAACCGGGAACAAAGCCTACTTCCCTGGGAAATCCGGTTTTACAATGGGAAGAAACAACTTCCGTCGACGTGGGTCTTGACTTCGGCTTGTTCAACGAACGCCTTCGCGGAACAATCGGATATTACAATAAACAGATCAATAATTTGATTTACGACGGTTCAGTTCCCGCAAACTCATCCTACAAAACGGTAAACCAAAATGTGGGAACAATCGCCAATGTCGGATGGGAATTTGATATTCGGGGTGACGTTATCCGAACGGATAAAGTAAACTTTGAAATCGGCTTTAATATCGCCACGAACTCCGGAAAAGTAAAAAAACTGGATGGTATCGTGAAGGAGTTAAAAATGCCTTACTATTACGAATATGTTCGTTTGGTTGAAGGCGGACACATCGGAGACTGGTACGGTTACAAATACGCCGGTCGATTGTTCCGGACCCAAGAGGAAATTATCGCACAGAAGCCGGTGTCATCTACCGGAGTACAAGAAAACTATTTCGGAAGTTATGATTCCCCGGGTGACGCATATCTAATTGACCAAGACGGAGACGGAAAGATTACAGCAAAGGACAAAGTAAAACTGGGTAATTTTAATCCGAAATTTTTTGGTGGTTTCAACCTTTCTCTCAGTTGGAAAAATCTATACGCAACCGCCGTGTTCACTTACTCGTACGGGGCAAAAAGAATGTGGTATTATCAATACGAGAAAACTTCCGGCGTGGGAACCTACAACGTGTACAACTCAATATTTGATAGTTATAATTTCAAAGGAGGAGATGCTTTATTCCCAAGATTAGCCTATGCGGGAACCGTGGCCAATGCATTGTGCGACTTGTATATTCATGATGCTTCGTTCTTACGGATGAATTCTTTGAATTTGAATTATCGCTTACCAGCAAACTGGTTTACCGGAACGTTCGTGAATAACGTGGAATTGTCTTTCTCCGCATCCAACTTGTTCACCATCACGAAATATCCGGGCTTTGACCCACAAGGGAACTTCGGTTCGACCTCGACGTCCGCAACAGCCAATGACGTGATAACTGTGGCACAAGGTGTTGATTACAGCACTTATCCATCAGCGAGAACTTATAGCCTTGGTATTAAATTTACATTCAAATAAATCCTGCACCATGAAAAGAATCATATATATTTTGATCTTTGGATTCATCCTATCATCCTGTGATGATTTCCTAACAGAAGAGCCCGTGCATAAACAAACCCTCGAAAATGCCGTGGTGGATTATGACGGGGCACAAAACATTATTAATGGAATGTATGCCTCATTAACACTGGGAAGTGGCACTTCCGGAAGTGACTTTTTCGGAGGTAGCCTAGCCTGTGCCCTATCCTCTCAGGCAGGAGTATCCCGTGCCGGGGGAACAACATTTTATTCAATGTCATATACTTCTACGACGAATGGAATTGCTACTTACTGGCAACAATGGTATGCCTGCGTGAACGCCGCAAACGCCGCTATCATTTCTATCTCGGCATTAGCAGATAACAAATTCCCCGATACAAAAGAAAAAAGTCGAATGATTGCAGAAGCCCATTGTTTCCGAGCATGGGTGAACGCCCACTTGTTATGGTGTTTCGGGCATTTCCAAACAGATGATGAATACGGGATTTTGTATAGAGAAGAGTTGAGCAACATGGTTAACGTGCATCGAGATCGCTTGAGCGTAAAGGATAGTTATCAAAAGATATTTGATGATCTGGATGCGGCGATCAAAGACCTGGGTGATTATACAACCTCCAAACGCCTATCCCGTCAACTGGCACAGGCATTAAAAGTCAAATTATTGCTAAACCGAGGCTGGAAAGGCGACTACGAAAACGCTTTATTGTTACTGAATGAAACGATGGCCTCTCTTCCGGCCGATTTCAAGATGGACCCGGATATGAAAAATATGTACGAAGAAGCATGGGATTCAAAAGAAGTTTTATGGGCCCGTTATCTTGAAGACGGTAGCGGACGGGCATACTCCGAATTCGCATACACGCAGACTATCATACAAACGGGAGATCTTTTGGTAGTTGGTCAAGAACCATCGTCCCTGAAATCATTCTATCCGGAATTCAATTCATGGCTAGAGGCTGATCCTCGATACGACGTAACGATGGGGTGGGCCAGACGCCTAAATGCTACCGGACAACAATATTTTTGCCCGACCAAAGTTGCCAGAGGCGGACGGGCCGATATGAATGACAAATTCACCACATATTATTTCCGTTACCCGGAGTTACTGTTAATGCAAGCTGAATTAAGAGCCAGAACAGGAGCTACTATCGCTGAAGCTCTTGCCCCGATTAATACACTCCGAAATAACCGGACCAATCCCGTATTACCTCAAATCCCAGAACCTGCAACCCGAGATGAATTGATGGATATTATCTTTAAAGAATATTGTTTGGAATTATTTGTAGAGAACGGCAGTGAATGGTTTGCTTCACTGCGTTTCGAAAAAGAGGGGAATCCCTGGTTTAAAACATTAAAGCCAGATGTATCTGAGGTCAGTACAAATAAATATTGTTGGCCGATTCCTGCCGTGGAAACCAACGTGAACAGCCAAATAAAACCCAATCCCGGTTTCGATAATTAAAGACTTGAAATGATGAAAAAATTAATCTATATTTTATTCGCAGGGGTTATAATGCTTTTTACAGCATGTGAAGATGACTATGACAAACTGGTCAAAGAGCCCAATGACATTACGTTGAATGAATTACAACTAGAAAAATTTACTCATGTCATCCCGGATGGCGGTTTCAAATCCGGAGGGATAACATTCAATACAAAAAAGAATTCAAACGGAACTTTTAGCGGATTCGCATATTCCCGCCGAAGTAATCGTTCATTTACCTGGAGTGGTTCTGACGCAGCCTTAGACTCAAACCGTTTCAGCGTTTACACGCCCCGTCCCAACCAGACGGAAGTATATGCTGTTGCGTGTGTGAAAGATGATGATGTTTATTTCACGCTAGATAAAGCAACTGTTGTCGAGCATATCCTAGTGGCAAACACGACCTATGCTTATTTCACGATGAATTATGGCAAAGATACAGGCCCCACTCCTATCGCAAATCCCAATGTCCCTTCCGCTCCCAAAGGTATATGGCAAACCTATGCTCCCGGAGTGGAGCGAGCCTTGAACCTTGACGGAGATTATTTTAAACTGATAATTAAAGGTTTTTTGGGAGATAGCCACACGGGAACGGTGGAATTTTACTTGTGCTGCCGTAAAGGAGCTGATCCGGCAAATCCAACATTCAATTTCCTCCGTTCAGACTGGATAAAAGCCGATTTGCAATCCTTGGGAGTTGTTGACAAGGTCGTTTTCAACGTAGAGTGCTCATACCGGGATAACAACCAGCAGAGTTTGATCCCCGCCTGGTTCTGTCTAGATGGAATTCGCCTCCAAAAATAATGTTGTTATGATCAAAAAGTATTTCTTACTCCTGTTAGCAGCCATCTTGCTAACGGGAGTACTCGGACAAAACCGACAAGTGGATTTACCCCAAAATATCCCTTTACAGGACATTCTAAAAAAAGCGAAAAAACAAAAGAAACATGTATTATTGGATTTCGGCTCTCCAAGATGTTCTCCTTGCCTATTTATCAAAAACAAAATATTCACGATCGATAGTATCGCTGATTTTATCAACGAACGTTTCGTGAGCGTTGATTACACCGAAGGCCCCGAAAAGAAACGACTAAGTAAGATTTACGAGGTCTACACGGAACCCGTGCTTCTGATCTGCGATGCGAATGGTAAGGTCATGCACCGGATGGAAGGAAAATGTACCGCAGGCGAAATGATGGCCCGCCTACGCCAAGGCCTAGACGTGAAAAATAATCTAACCGCACAAAAATTAATGTATGACAACGGGAACCGATCTTCAGAATTCCTGATCAACTATCTGGAAACTCTGCATATTGCTGGTTTAAGAACCCAAAGAGACTCAGTATTGCATAATATTTTCTCGCTCTCGTTTCATGTAGATTCTTTAAAAACACCCAAATACTGGAATGTGTTCTTACGCTACAACGAGTCTCCTGTCAGCCGGGAAGGAAGTTATGTATTCAAACATCGAGAAGAATTCTATAAATTGTTTGGAGAACAAATCGTCAATGGAAAAATTGACCAAATGTTTAACGGGAAACTCCGCACATACACGTACGGGCAAACACCTCCCATTGAATCAAAAGAGTATAGAGACATTTTAGAATGCCTTCAAAATACCGACTACCCGAAGTCTACCGAATGGCTTATTTACTTGATGCCCGCCCAGTATAAATTCAAAGACTGGATGGCAATGGTTAAGGCTATCGACCACGCCATTGACTTCAATATTCCCAAAGGAAAGGATAAACAAACTTACATGATTATGATGTCCCGACAAATTTGCTGGTACTCGGATAATTACGAGGCTCTAAGCTATGCACTGAAATGGATTGACCGGGCCATAAAATCAAGTGATAATTCTCAAAAACAGAAACTACAAAACGAACGAGAACAAATCATTGAAAAAATGAATGAATTGAAACCATAAAATTCATACTAGATTTTTTCTTACAGGTTGTAAATTATTAGTTCCTAAAAATAGGTAGGTATTTACAACCTGTTTTAGTTTCCGGTTCTTCTGGATAAATAAATATTCCGACTGTATGCGATCAACCCGGTTGACTGCCCTAAAATTAACACGGGATCACGCCGATAGATAGCATAAGAAACGATGATCAGAGAACCAAATAGGCTGATTACCCAAAAGCCTATCGGTAGGAGCGATTCATCTTTTCGCTTGGAGTAGATCCACTGGTAAACAAAACGCAGGGTAAAAATAATCTGCCCCATCGACCCATAGATCAAGAGCCACAAAGGTATCTTTTCGTTCCGAAAGAACTGATCGACAAAAGCGCTTGCATCTTTAAGCATGTATAAAATCGCTGCCACAGGGGTCAGAAGTAATAGCGTCCGGATAATAAACGGTAATTTCTTCCATTGGTGCTTTTTGTCCAGATTCCAAATATAAATATAATAAGATATGATTTGTCCCAAAATAATCGCAAAGTCATCCCTCAACCACCCATATACAAATAATAAGTAGGAACCCACAATACTCAGCTGCCAGAAAATAGCCGGAGAGATCACTTTTTTGGCCCGCTCCGATAAGATCCATTGTAAAAGAATCCGGGCAGAAAAAAACACCTGAGCAAGAAATCCTATAACATAAATCATTTTGTAAACTAAAAGTTTAAAGATAAAAACCAGAAACTATATCTCAAGAATTCAAATTATTCTCGGCAACTTGGTAGTTGATATACCTTTTTCTCATCCAACGGTAAGCAAAACAATCTTTAAAAGGACCGACCAAGCGATTGGCCAGATTATACTTCGACTTTCCGGCAATACGGGGAAAATGACGAACCGGAACCTGTTTCACTTGCCCTTCCTGCAATTGAATCAAAGCCGGTAGGAAACGGTGCATTCCCGTGAAGAAAGGAATTCTTTTCGCATAATCCGTCCTTAAAACCTTTAGGGGACAACCTGTATCTTCAACCCCGTCATGCGTCATCATCCGGCGGAATCCATTCGCAATACGAGAAGACATATTCTTGACAAAACTATCTTTCCGCCCGGTACGAATGCCCATGACCATCTCGTATTGCCCCACAAATTCCAACAATTTATTAAAATCTTGTGGAGTAGTCTGGAGGTCAGCATCAATATAACCGACCCATCTTGAAAAGCTATTATCAATTCCAGCTTTCATAGCAGCACTCAATCCCCCGTTTCGAGCCAGATTTAAAAAGAAAAATGCCTTGTTACGCCCACAAACTTCCCGAATCAGACGTTCACTATCATCTTTCGAACCGTCATTCACGAATAACACGCAAGAAGACACCTTCGCATCCTTTAAAAACTCTCCCAATTCTTTCTCTAACCTTAAGATATTCCCTTCTTCGTTATACACTGGAACAATGATAGTTAATTGATAGTTTGCGGTCTTATTCATCTGCCGAAAAATTTATATTATGAATTTAAATTATAGTTATAACAAAAATCACTAGCTTTGTTGTTACGTTTTTACGTACAGAAACAACGTTTTTTTCTGGTTTTTGTTATAAAATTTAAACGAACAAAGATATGCAATATAACCGAATTTTGTTAAAACTCAGTGGAGAATCTTTAATGGGCGAACAAAAATATGGTATTGACACCCGGTGTCTGGAAAGCTATGCCCGCCAAATTCATGAAATCGCAGAGATGGGAATCCAGATCGGAATCGTCATCGGAGGTGGAAATATTTTTAGAGGACTGAGTGGAACAAATAAAGGTTTTGACCGGGTAAAAGGCGACAGCATGGGTATGTTGGCAACCGTTATCAATAGTTTGGCTTTAAGCTCCGCCTTGGACAATGAAGGCTGTAAAAACAAGGTACTAACTGCCATTCGCATGGAGCCTATCGGGGAATTTTACTCGAAAGCTAAAGCCATGGAATATTTGAAATCCGGACACGTGACAATCATCAGCGGGGGTACGGGAAATCCTTACTTCACGACAGACACGGCCAGTAGTTTACGGGCAATCGAAATCGAGGCAGACGCTATGTTTAAAGGCACCCGCGTGGACGGAATCTACACGGCAGACCCGGAAAAGGATCCGACGGCAACGAAATTTGACAAGATCACGTATGATGAAATATACAACCGGGGACTTAAAGTCATGGATCTGACAGCAACAACCATGTGTAAAGAGAATCATTTACCGATCATCGTATTCAATATGGATCAGCCGGGAAACCTTAAAAAGGTCATTCTGGGAGAAAACATAGGAACAATCGTGTACTAATTGAAAATGGAGAATTAAGAAGACAAATTCCCCTATCGTTTTCAATACATAATCATGAGTGAGGAAAAAAGAAATATACTAAACACTATAAATTCTCCCGATGATTTGAAAAAGGTGCCGGAAGACGACCTGATTCAATTATGCAAGGAGTTACGAGAGAAAATCATTGACGAGTGTTCGGAACACCCGGGACATTTTGGTGCCGGACTGGGAGTTGTTGAACTGACGGTAGCATTACACTACGTATTTAATGCCCCTTATGACAATATCGTATGGGATGTCGGCCATCAGGCTTATCCTCATAAAATTCTGACCGGAAGACGGGATAATTTCTCTACCAACCGACAATATAAAGGTCTTAGTGGGTTCCCGAAAAGAAGTGAAAGTAAATACGACGCTTTCGGAACAGGACACTCCTCGACATCTATTTCTGCCGCTTTAGGTATGGCAGTTGCAGCCAAGATGAACGGGGAGGAAGACCGACAGTCAGTTGCTATTATCGGAGATGGCGCCATGACCGGAGGATTGGCTTTTGAAGGCTTGAATAATGCCGGCATTAACAACGCCAACTTATTAGTCATTCTAAATGATAATAACATGGCCATCGACCCGAATGTAGGCGGAATAAACGAGTATTTGCTGGACATCACGACCTCAAAGACTTACAACAAACTCAAGGATGACATCTGGCACATTCTTGGACGGATTAACAAGATCAGTCCGGGTGCCCGGAATTTTATCCAGAAAATAGATAATAGTATCAAATCACTCATGTTACGTCAAAGTAACCTGTTCGAGGCTCTTGGCTTCCGGTACTTCGGCCCCGTGGACGGCCACGATGTGAACCACCTTATCAAAGTCCTGCGAGATCTGAAAGATATAAAAGGCCCAAAACTTTTACATTGTATCACGGTGAAAGGAAAAGGCTTCAAACAGGCTGAGATAGACCAAACAACATGGCACGCCCCGGGGAAATTCAATAAAGAAACCGGGGAAATCATCAAAGAGAGTAAACCCAACACTCCACCTAAATTTCAAGACGTGTTCGGACATACCATACTGGAACTGGCACACAGGAACCCAAAAATCGTGGGTATAACACCAGCCATGCCGAGCGGATGTTCCTTGAACATCATGATGAAAGAAATGCCGGATCGGTGTTTCGACGTGGGGATTGCCGAGCAACACGCTGTTACTTTTTCAGCCGGGTTAGCCGCACAAGGCCACATCCCGTTCTGTAACATATATTCCTCTTTCATGCAACGCGCATTCGATCAAGTCATTCATGACGTGGCTCTTCAAAAGCTTAACGTCGTATTCTGTCTCGACCGGGGCGGTTTGGTTGGAGCCGACGGAGCCACGCACCACGGTGCATTTGATCTGGCAAGCTTCCGGTGTATCCCAAACATGACGATCGCCTCCCCTCTGAACGAGGAAGAGTTACGAAATATGATGTACACGGCCCAACTACCGGACCGGGGACCTTTTTCTATCCGTTACCCGAGAGGCTGTGGAACCATGGTAGAATGGCGTACACCTTTTAAAGAATTAACCATCGGCAAAGGCCGTTGCCTCATTGAAGGTGATGACATTGCCATTATTTCTATTGGAGCTATCGGGAACGAAGCCTTAAAAGCGATACAAAAAACAACAGGCCGATCCGTCGCTTTTTACGATATGCGATTTCTCAAACCGTTAGATGAAGAATTACTTCACGAAATTTTCCATAAATTCAAAAAAATCATTACCTTAGAGGACGGAACTATTGTCGGTGGGCTAGGTAGTGCAGTTGTCGAATTTATGGCAGACCACGGCTATTCGGCTAAAATCGTGCGGCTCGGTATTCCGGATCATTTCGTGGAACATGGAAGCCAACAGCAGCTTTATCACGAATGCGGGTATGATTGTGAATCGATCTATCAGACAATCTGTTCGATATAAAAACAGCAGATTTATTATGAAAGAAGAGGCTTTATTACCAGACGTAAGCGAATGTATCAGTAAATTCAAGCTGACATTTAAAAACGTGATCGACTCGGAAATCGAGGCCTTGTTTGTCGACACTACCATTAAATTTCACAAAAAAGGAGATTATATCTATAACGAGGGAGCCCGTATCAAGGGCTGCTATTTCCTTTTTTCAGGTATCGTGAAGATTTTTCAAACCGGAGTTGCCGGAAAAGACCAGATCATCCGCTTCGGGAAAGAAGGAGATATTTTCGGGTTCCGTTCTGTCATCCGCAATGAAGCAGCCTGTACTTCCGTGGAAACCATGTCTGACTGTATCTTATGTTATATCCCCAACGCCTCTTTAATGCACATGATTACCCACAGTCCCAGTTTCGCTTACGAAATGATGCAAATTGCCTGCAAAGAGCTGGGGGCTGCCAATCACTACATCCGGGATATCGCCCAAAAATCCGTGAAAGCCCGGTTGGCAGAAATCCTGCTACTAATAGCCTCGGATTTTGGGGTTGAAGAAGACGGCACGTTAAAACTCAACGTCTCGCGAGAAGACTTGAGTAATTTCGTGGGGACTGCCACGGAAACACTTATCCGGCTACTCTCTGACTTAAAAAACGAAGGACTCGTCGAGATAAAAGGGAGAAAAATAAAATTATTACAGCGAGATAAATTACAACAAATCATAAACAGCTGATAATCATTACGTATACAAAAATTGTTTTTTTCTCTTTTTCTTTGGTAAATTTACTCTTTTTTTGTTATTTGGCCGCCAAATTAAATCACTATTTAAAAGGTATGAAGAAAATACTCCTCACTTTACTTTGGGGTACTTGTTTTTTTGTTGTACAAGCTCAAGAAGAGTTACTAAAGTTACAGGCAGAAACGCGTATAGACTATCAGCGCGAGTACGTAGACGGAAGGTCTATCCATTCTAATTCCGGATTCAAAGGAAAATATTTAAATGTCATTATCAGCGGAACTATCGCAAAACAGTTTTCCTATTCCTACAGGCAACGTCTAAACAAAGCTCACTCGGACCAAAGTTTTTTTGATGCCACGGATTGGCTGTATTTAACCTATCGTCCCGATGAACACTGGGGCCTATCGGTCGGTAAACAGGTTGTAGGCATCGGGGGCTACGAATATGACCGTGCTCCTATAGATCTCTATTTCTGTTCGGAATATTGGAATAACATTCCCTGTTATCAAATGGGAATTAGCGCAGATTACACCTTTAACCGCAAGAAAGACAAGGTAATGTTTCAACTCTGCCAAAGCCCCTTCCGTGCCGACGCAGACGATATATATTCCTATAATCTTATGTGGTACGGCTCTCACGGCTGGTTTAATACCATCTATTCCGTGAATATGATCGAGTATCAACCCGACAAATATATCAACTACATCGCCTTAGGCCATCATTTGGACTTCGGGAAAACCGCCTTGGAACTCGATTTCATGAACCGGGCTGCCGATCATCAAACTTACTTTTTCAAGAATTGCTCGGTAATGGGTGAACTCTCCTATCGTCCATCGGAAAGCTTCAACTTATTCGGGAAAGTGACCTATGACGTAAACAGGACCCAAGTGAAGGCAGACTATTGTGTGCATCCCGGCACGGAACTTACTCACGTGGGCGGTGGGGTAGAATTTTACCCGCTAAAAAACAACAAGAATCTACGTTTACACGCATTCTATTCTTATGCTTTCGGTCATAACGGGAATACGGAAGGAGCCATTCCCCCCGAGCAAAATATCCTAAATATAGGAATAAAATGGAAAGTCGACTTCCTCTCTCTCAAGAATAAAAAAATAAATTTTAATTAGTATATAGATATGATTGTAAATTTTCTTCGCCGGTGCTGGCAAGCTATTCCTAGCGGAATCGTTTGCCTTGCCGTAATCTTTGCCCTGTTCGGGTATATTGCTTCTGTCATGGGGACTCCGAATATGCTGAACACCATCATGAAAACGGCCCATGATTTATTACTAAATACCGTGTTCTATTTGATGGGTATCTGTGTCATAACTGGTGCTCTTGGACGATTGTTTGTCGAATTTGGCGTTGTCAACTTGCTTGAAAAAATGTTACGCCCATTGATGCGCCCGTTATTCAATTTACCGGGAGTGGCTTCTTTGGGAGCCGTGATGACATTCCTATCAGACAACCCGGCCATCATTTCCTTGTCCCAAGACAAACGCTTCAGCAGTTATTTCAAAAAGTACCAATTCATCTCCTTAACTAACTTTGGAACCGCTTTCGGTATGGGATTATTAGTCATTGTTTTCATGGTAGGACAAGGGTTTTATTATGAACCATTTATCGGACTATTCGGAGCATTTGTAGGTTGTATTGTTTCCACTCGCCTAATGCAACGAGCAATTCTGAAATCATACCCACAATACGCGGAAGAAAATGCCTGCAACGAAACAATCGTAGTAGAAGTGGAACATAAAGAAGAAAAGACCCTCTTTTTACGAATCCTTAACTCATTACTTGATGGGGGACGAACCGGGGTTGACATCGGTATTGCCATCATTCCGGGAGTGTTGATCATCTCTACGCTGGTAATGATCTTGACTTTCGGCCCAGGCACCGACGGATATACGGGTGCTGCTTACCAAGGAGTTGAGGCCCTCCCTTGGTTAGCAAATAAAGTTGATTTCATTTTCCGCTGGCTGTTCGGATTCACAGATCCACACTTAGTAGCATTCCCCATTACGGCTTTGGGTGCAGTAGGAGCCGCCCTCGGTCTAGTCCCCAATTTTTTGACGGAAGGTTGGATAGACGGAAACGCCATTGCTGTATTTACTGCCATCGGAATGTGTTGGAGTGGCTATCTCAGTACTCATACAGCCATGCTCGACTCGCTTGGCTATCGAGAACTTACCTCAAAAGCCATCTTGTCGCACACTGTCGGAGGTCTCGTCGCAGGAGTCACGGCACATTGGCTCTATATTTTAGTCTCTTTATTTTAAATTAGACATTACCTTTCAACAAATAAATATAGGCATATTGATTTAAAATCACTCAATATGCCTATATTTGTACAGGATAAATTTAAACTCAAATAACTTATGCCACAGATCTCAGAAAAAGGAATGGCGATGCCTTCTTCGCCCATTCGTAAACTCGTTCCGTTCGCGGACAAAGCTAAAGAAAGAGGTATCAAAGTATACCACTTGAACATCGGACAACCGGACATTCAGACTCCCGATGTTGCATTGCAGGCATTGAAAACCTGTAACGAAAAAGTGATCGAATACACACATTCTGCAGGAAATATTTCTTACAGAAAAAAATTAGCCAAATATTACCAGAACATCGGTATCAACATCGATGAAAATAACATCATGATCACGACCGGAGGCTCTGAAGCCATTACGATCGCTTTCATGTCTACATTGAACCCGGGTGACGAAATTATTATCCCCGAACCATTCTACGCAAACTACACGGCTTTCGCCTTGATGTGCGGTGTAAAGGTAAAAACAGTTACTTCTTCTATCGAGAATAACTTCGCCTTGCCCCCAATCAGTGAAATCGAGAAAGTAATCACTCCCCGCACGAAAGGTATCGTGATCGTGAACCCGAATAACCCGACAGGCTACCTGTATTCCAAAGAAGAATTGGAACAATTAGCGGTTATCGTGAAAAAACATGATTTGTACTTGTATGCTGATGAGGTGTATCGTGAATTCTGTTATGACGGGTACAAGCACTTCTCGACCATGCAGTTGGCAGGTATCGAGCAAAACGTTATCCTATTGGATTCCGTTTCAAAGAGATATAGCGAATGTGGATTACGCGTGGGAGCTTTAGTAACCCGCAACAAAGATGTTATGGTTGCTGCCTTGAAGTTCGGTATGGCTCGCCTGTGCGCCCCGGCTATCGGACAGATCATTGCCGAAGCATCGCTGGATACCCCGGCCGAATATTTCGAAAGCGTGTACAACGAGTATATCGAAAGACGAGATTTCATGGTGGAAGCCCTAAACAAAATGCCGGGAGTTGTTTGCCCGAAACCCAGAGGAGCTTTCTACGCCGTGGTAAAACTTCCCGTGGACGATGCCGATACATTTGCAAAATGGTTACTGGAAGAGTTTGAATACAACAAACAAACCGTAATGGTTGCCCCAGCCAGTGGATTCTATTCTACCCCAGGACTTGGGAAAAATGAAGTTCGTATCGCTTACGTACTCAAAATCGAGGAGTTGAAAGGTGCCATGGAAACATTAGCCAAAGCACTCGAGGTATATCCCGGAAGAGTATAATATAACTATAAGCTAAAAATCCTGTGATTTAGCCATTAAACCTTGACATCAAGAACGGCTAAATCACAGTTTTTATTTATATCCCAATGGATAACCCATATAAACTAGGGCTTTCCCCCCTCATTTTCAACCGTCAATTTTCAAATGTCAATTTTCTTGTCTATCTTTGTTTCGTGATTTCTAATAACTAAAATTACGACATGACTTCGGATTCCCAATTTAACGCAATCAGACCCTATATCGGAGAAGAAATTCCAGCAGCTGTAGAGCGCCTGAGCCAAGCAGAAGAATTTTTGACTCTTTTCTCCCAAATGACAAGGGTTGATAAAAGCAAAATACAAGAACAATTAAAAGGCATCACGAGCAGAGAGCAATTTCAATCTCAATTCTTTGGCCCGACGATTCAACGGTTAATCGCCGGAACAACCCAAGGAGTTACAGCTACCGGATTGGAATACATTGAGAAAGATAAGAGTTATCTTTTCGTATCCAACCACCGGGACATCATCCTAGACTCTGCCATCCTCAACGTGCTATTGTGCGAGCGAGGCTGCCATTACTGCGAGGCTGCCATCGGGAGTAATCTATTGATCAATAAATGGGTGACCGATTTGGTTAAACTGGATGCTTGTTTCATCATTGAACGCGGCCTTCCGGTGAGAGATATGATTACCAGCGCCAATCTACGTTCCCACTACTTGCGGGATGTCATTTATGAAAATAAAGATTCTGTCTGGATTGCACAAAAAGAAGGACGTACAAAGAATGGTGATGACCGGACACAACATAGCCTGTTGAAAATGTTCCGCATGAGTGGTCCCAAAGATTTCGTGGAAAACTTTAAAGAACTCCGGGTTGTTCCGGTGTCTATTTCCTACGAATGGGAACCTTGTGACGATCTGAAAACAGATGAATTATACCAGAAAACCGTGGGTGAATACGTGAAAACCCCGGCAGCCGATATGCGAAGTATGCAACAAGGTTTATCCGGGTTCAAAGGGCGGGTTCATTTTGCCATCACCCCTCCCATTGATCACGAACTAATCGAGATCGACGAACAAGCCAATAACGGAGACCGGATCGCAGAGTTAGCCGCATTCATGGATGCTCGCATTCAAGGTAATTTCAAATTGTGGCCGAACAATTATATCGCCTACGATTTACTTCACAGCACGAATAAATTCGCTTCCAAATACAACGAGGAAGAAAAAGAAAACTTTATTCGTGTGATGGCAGAAAAATTGGAAAAATTAGAAGGGAACCGTTCTATCCTGAACAATATCTTCCTTGAAATTTATGCCAACCCGGTTAAAAACTCCATTGAACACAATTATTCATCACCAATATGCGAATAGCCAGATACTTATTAATTCTAGCCGCTTTCTTGATCATGATTTCCAGTGTACTCAGCATGTATCATGGTGGAGATCGCACGGCAGTATATGTTAACGTGGGAGCCATGGCTTCTCTAGCTGTAGCCGTTGGTATTCTGAATTTCAAAAATCCGCCTAAAAACAGAAGGTAATGTACAAGTTCAAGCGCAACATATATTTGGAAGATCGCACGATCGAAATGTGGTTTGGACTGACCAGTAAAAGTCGGGATCGGCATAGTAATTTTACCCTGTATCTTCTTACAGAAGGGCCGGATAGCCCGTTCAGTTATGCGGAACAAATAAAGAGTGGCATACACTCCAAAAGTGAGGCGGAACGTTATGCCATTAAATATGCCAAAGACCTGTTACATCAATTACTAGAACAGGAAAAAGCTCCGAAAGATACGGAAGCATCTTCAGACGAGGATTCTGATTTCGACAACAAACAGGAAACGAACGAACAGGCATAATATTCAAAATCAATAAACAATGGATAGAAAAGTACGAGTAAGATTTGCTCCCAGTCCTACAGGAGCCCTCCATCTAGGAGGTGTGAGAACAGCTCTTTTCAATTATTTATTTGCCCGTCATCACGGGGGTGATTTTTTATTACGAATTGAAGACACGGATCAAACCCGCTACGTGCCGGGTGCCGAAGAATATATTATCGAATCATTAAAATGGTGCGGTCTCACCGTCGATGAAGGTGTCGGCGTGGGTGGAGAATACGGCCCCTATCGTCAAAGCGAGCGTAAACCGCTTTATAAACAATACGCCCTACAACTCGTGGAATCAGGGAATGCTTACTATTCTTTTGACACCGCAGAAGAACTTAACGCACAACGGGCAGCCTGCGAGGCAAAAGGCGAAACATTCATGTACAACGCCATCAGCCGGAAAAACATGAAGAACTCGCTAACCATGAGCGCTGAAGAAGTGAAAACATTGTTGGATAGCGGGGCAAACTACGTGATTCGTTTCAAAATGCCGGAAAACGAAGATCTTTATCTACATGATATTATCCGGGGTGAAGTACATTTTAACACCTCTCTACTTGACGATAAAGTTTTGTTCAAGGCTGACGGAATGCCTACTTATCACTTGGCAAACATCGTTGACGATCATTTGATGAAAATATCCCACGTGATCCGCGGAGAAGAATGGCTACCTTCTCTCCCATTACACGTTTTATTATACCGTGCTTTCGGCTGGGAAGATACAATGCCTGAATTCGCTCACTTACCATTAATTCTGAAACCCGTGGGCAACGGAAAGCTAAGCAAGCGCGATGGAAACAAAATGGGATTCCCGGTATTCCCGATGGAATTCACAGATCCCGAAACCGGAGAAAAATGGCACGGGTACAAGGAAGACGGTTACTTGCCAGAAGCGTTCATCAATATGCTGGCTCTATTAGGATGGAATCCCGGAACGGAACAGGAAATCTTCACGTTACAGGAATTGTGTGATCAATTCTCGCTAGAACGTGTGAACAAATCCGGAGCCCGCTTCAACCCGGATAAAGCCAAATGGTTTAATCACAAATATCTAGTACAAAAAAGCGACACGGAACTAGCCGTTCAGTTAAATGAATTCCTAGTAAAAGACGGGATTTCTTATGACATAGCGAAACTGGAAAAGATTTGTCGCCTTTTGAAAGAAAGAGCCAACTTCGTTGCAGACATTTACAATTCATCCCAGTATTTCTATCACGCCCCTCAAGCTTACGATGAAAAAGGCGTGAAGAAAAGCTGGAAAGAAGAAACTCCGGTGCTCATGCAGGAATTGATCGAAGTGCTGGAAAAAGTGACTGATTTCACCTCTCCCAACACGGAAGAAGCCGTGAAAGAATGGGTTGCAGGCAAAGAAATCGGGTTCGGTAAAATCATGAATCCTTTCCGACTGGCCATTATCGGTTCTGCCGATGGCCCGCATATATTTGATATTATTGAAATTCTAGAAAAAGAAGAAACTTTAACACGTCTTCATCGTATTATATCAACACTGAAATAACTCTGAAGACAATAAAACAAAGAGAGAGCATGTCGTTTTGACTTGCTCTCTTTTTATTAAATAACCTATCCCTGATTTAACATTAAGCTATCCCCTCCTTTGATCATGTACATATCATAAACATAGCAAGAACACAGGATAAACACTCATGTATGTACATGCTTTATCTATGCAAGGTAAGAAATCTGTATGTATCCTAGCGCAATGATAAAGCAAAGGTTTAGTATGTATTCCTATGTACCCGTTTCGAATCAAATTTATCTTTTGCTTTTTGCGGACCATCCGGATAACCGATCGGAATCACGCAAAGAGGCACTATATTCTCTGGTAATCCCGTATTCTGTCGTACAACATCAATTCGATCTTCATAAGGATAAGCCGCCGTCCACACAGCACCAAGCCCCAAAGCCTCAGCTGCCAGCAATATATTCTGCGTTGCCGCCGAGCAATCCAAGTACCAATAGGAAGAAAGCGTCGTGTCTCCACAAACAACAATAGCCAACGGAACACTTGTCAACATTTTAGCATAAGGCAATTTCGCTGCCATGGAATCAAGTGCCACTCGATCCGTCACGACAACAAATTCCCACGGACGTCTATCCATGCCAGAAGGTGCCGCCATTCCGGCCTTCAACATAGCATCGATCTTATCTTCCTCTACACTCTTACTCAAATACTTCCGAACACTTTTCCGCTCGGAGATATTTTCCAGAACAGCCTTTGATTTCAAAGTAGCCTCATCTTGTTTCTGATCTTCCATACACGATGTTTTCAAAATTACAATTGCCAATACTACGACAAGCAACAGGTAAAAGGTATTCCATTTCTTCATTTTCTTCAATATAAATTTCATTCTAAATTCATTACCTCGAAGATAAGAAAAATACTCTTCCCCTTATTTTTGAATTTATATAAAAAACATTTCTATTTGTAAATCGTATACTGAATTAAGGTTTGAATTAGTTATTTTGGTTAGCTTTTTGTATGTATAAAGTTTGAAAAAAGTACTAAACACAAGCCATTTGAAATGTGACAAAGTAAATAAACACAAAGTATACACTATAATAACTATCAAATGAAAGCAGACAAATATGTACTTGCACTAGACCAAGGAACAACTTCTTCCCGGGCCGTGCTATTCAATCATGATGGCAATATCATCGCCATGGCTCAAAAACCGATCGAGCAACATTATCCTCACCCTGCTTGGGTGGAACATGACCCGAACGAGATCTGGTACTCGCAATCGTCTGTTGCGGCTGAAGCTGTTGCCAAAGCAAACTTTACAGGACTTGACATTGCTTGTATCGGGATCACGAATCAACGTGAAACCACCATCGTGTGGGATCGGGAGACTTCCCTTCCGGTTTATCGTGCAATCGTGTGGCAAGACCGACGTACAGCGGATATTTGCCGTGAATTACAAGAAAACGGATATACCGACATGATCCGTGAGAAAACAGGTTTGATCATTGACGCCTATTTCTCCGCCACCAAAATCAAATGGATTCTCGACAATATCGAAGGAGTACGGGAAAGAGCCGAAAAAGGAAAACTATGTTTCGGAACCGTTGATAGCTGGCTAGTTTGGAAATTCACTCACGGACGAGTACACGTTACCGATGTCAGCAACGCATCGCGTACCATGCTTTTCAACATACATACCCAAAAATGGGATAAAGAACTTCTTGATCTGTTCAACATCCCGGAATCCATGTTACCGGAAGTAAAAAGTAGTAGTGAGATTTATTCAGAAACCGCAACTACGTTATTTTCAACTAAAATTCCAATCGCAGGCATCGCAGGAGACCAACAAGCCGCCCTATTCGGCCAACTCTGTATCGAACCGGGCATGACGAAAACCACCTATGGAACAGGATGCTTCATGGTGATGAACACCGGAAACGAGGTGATCACTTCCGAAAATAACTTATTGAGCACGATTGCTTGGAAGATCGGAAATACGGTGACCTATGCTCTCGAAGGAAGTGTTTTCGTGGGAGGTGCTGCCATACAATGGTTACGCGATGGTATTAACTTAATTCAAAATGCCGCTCAAAGTGAGGCTTTAGCAACTTCTGTTCCGGATAACGGCGGAGTCTATTTCGTCCCCGCACTCACGGGAATGGGAGCTCCTTACTGGGACCAGTACGCCCGTGGAGCTATGTTGGGTCTCACGAGAGGAACAACTCCCGCACATATAACCCGGGCCACTCTTGAAGGCATCGCTTTCCAAGTCTATGACATTTTGAAAGCCATGGAACACGATACGAAACGTACCTCTCCGGAAATGCGAGTAGACGGAGGAGCCGTGGCTAATAACTTCTTGATGCAGTTCCAAAGTGACATTTGCCGGGAAACCGTGATTCGTCCAAAAATTCTTGAAACAACAGCTCTAGGAGCCGCGTATCTGGCCGGATTAGCCACCGGATACTGGCGAGACACGGAAGAATTACGCCAACAATGGAGTATCGATCGGGAATTTACCCCCATTGACACGGAAGAACATGTGAACGCCATGCTCCACAAATGGCATAAAGCCGTCGAGCGTGCAAGAGCCTGGGAAGAACTAGGTGAAGAATAATATTTTAGTTTTTAACTTCAAACTTTTATCTTTTAGTTTTTAACTTTTATCTTAAATCATGTCCCCTTTTATCGCAGAGTTACTTGGAACAATGGTCATGATCCTTTTGGGAGACGGTGTAGTAGCTAACGTCGTACTTAAGAAAACCAAAGGATACCAAGCCGGATGGATCACCATCACCACAGCTTGGGCGCTTGCCGTATTTACAGGAGTAGTGATCGCCGGCCCTTACAGTGGTGCTCACCTGAATCCTGCCATCACGATAGGTTTTGCTATCGCCGAAAAATTCCCGTGGGCCAGCGTAGGGCCTTATATCATCGCCCAAATGCTAGGTGCCGCACTGGGAGCTTTTCTGGTATGGATCATCTATTACGATCATTTTAAAGCCACGGAAGATTCCGGAGTCAAGCTAGGGGTATTCTGCACCGCTCCTGAAATCCGCCATAATATCGTGAACTTCGGAGGCGAGCTGATTGCCACGTTCGTACTCATGTTCTCCGTCTTCTATATTACCGGGGCAGAACTTATGTCAGACGTGAACTCAACCACCCCGATCGGACTCGGTTCCATCGGAGCCATTCCCGTATCATTTATTGTTTGGGTCATCGGTCTTTCTTTAGGGGGAGTCACCGGTTATGCCATCAATCCCGCCCGGGATCTCGGCCCGAGAATCATGCACGCCATCCTGCCCATTCCGGGCAAAGGCAATAATGGCTGGGATTACGCGTGGATTCCCGTCGTAGGACCATTAGCGGGATCCCTCGTTGCTGCACTCCTGTATATCAGTTTATAAGGGCTATAAGGTTCATAAAATAAAACATACTAAAACTTTATGAACCTTACTCTTCCATCCTATCGTTGGGATCCATCGAACCATAGCGCTCTGCAATCTGGTCGAACACACCCCACAACTCTTCAATATTAGGAGCTTGCAACATTTGAATCCGCAAGTCTCGGAAATGAGGCAAGCCTTTAAACATACAAGCCATGTGACGCCGCATATGAAACAAACCTCTCACCTCATCCAACCATTCCATGGACAACAGAATCTGTTCCTTGATAATCTCTATCTGGGCCGGAACAGACAATTCCGGTAAAACCTCTCCTGTCGCTAAATAATGTTTGATTTGCTCAAAAATCCAAGGTTTCCCGATCGTGGCTCGTCCGATCATCACCCCGTCAACGCCATAACGCTCGAAAGCCTCTTTGGCCTTCTGGGGTGAATCTATATCCCCGTTCCCGATAATTGGAATCTTGATACGAGGATTTTGTTTTACCCGGGCAATAGGCTCCCAGTCAGCCTCTCCTTTATACATTTGCGAACGAGTACGCCCGTGTATAGCCAACGCACTAATCCCGACATCTTGCAAACGTTCCGCCACGTCATCAATAATAATATTCTCGCAATCCCATCCCAAACGAGTCTTTGCCGTCACCGGAATTTTCACGGCCTGCACGATCTGTTTGGCCATCTCCACCATCAAAGGTACATCCCGGAGCATTCCCGCCCCAGCTCCTTTTGCCGCCACCCGTTTCACCGGACAACCAAAATTTATATCGATAAAATCAGGTTGAACCTCTTCAACTATTTTTGCCGCCTCGACCATGGAATCAATAAACCGCCCGTAAATCTGTATCGTCACCGGACGTTCATTCTCTTCTATCGTCAACTTCTTAACCGTCTTGTTTATAGAGCGCACCAATGCATCTGCCGACACGAATTCCGAATAGAGCCAGTCAGCCCCGTAACGTTTACAGAATTTCCGAAAAGGGGGATTGGTAACCTCTTCCATCGGGGCCAAAATCAACGGCCGATCTCCTACATCTTTTCCTCCGACAATCATCTTCAATTAAATAAGTTTTGCCACAAAAATAATAATTTCTATCTTTAACTCACGAAATAAAGAGAATGGATATGTCGATACTTAAAATTATACTTATTGGGATCCTCTGCCTAGCTCCGGAAAAAGACGGTTGGGTAAGAATAAACGGGGATAATTATATCTCGTTTTCGTTCCCCAGTCGCGGAGAACGCTTTAAGAAAGAGGTAAACAATATGCGATCATGGATATTCCAAACCAAAAATATTACCTGCGTGTTCGGTGCCGTTTGTACCCAGCTAACGAAAGAAAAAGGAGTGCTGGACGAGTACACGATCAACCAACTATATATATCCATGAAAAAAGAATCCGTTTCCATGCCCACGGCAAAACTTACCGGGGAGAAAAGGATTCCCAACGCGGACATAGACATCCGGGAAATATCATACACGATCATGAAAGACGGGGAAGAAATGACCTATTTCAAACGATTCATCTTCCGGGATAACTGTATGTACCAACTCACCATAGGTGGCAAAACCGAGGACTTGGAAGAACTTAACAGTCAACGAGATAAGTTTTTCAATTCTGTCAAATTTGACCAAAACACGCGTAAATAAACAGATTACAATATAATATCATGAAAAGTATTATCATCTCCTTGACATTATTATGCAGCTTTCCCTTTTTTTCTCAAGCAGAAAAACAAAATCAGGCCGATACCATAAAGAACGTACATCTTCAGGAAAAAGGAGAAGTTTGGAAAACGCAAGTACTAAGTGATCCTCTCCATAGTAGGGTTTATCAACGTAGCCAAAATCCACGTTTTCGAGGCCACTGGAGTGGTTTCAACCTAGGCTTTGCCGATTTCTCTATCAGTAACGAACGACTAAATGGGGCAGGAGACTATTTAGAACTGGAACGTAAGAATTCGCTCGTTATGCAATTCAACATGTTCCAGTATAGTATGCGCCTCAATAAACTAAACAACATCGGTTTAGTTACCGGTCTGGGATTAGAATATCAACGATTCCGTTTCGCCAACAAAAATAGCATCGAACGAGGCGAAGGCGGGCAAATCTACCCGATGGAAGTCGAAAATGTCAAAAAGAGCTCTTTTAAGAACCTTTACTTAACCGTACCTCTTATCTTTGAATGGCAATTCCCGGCTAAGAAATACCAACGTGCCTACGTGGCAACCGGAGTGATGGGTGGTTTAAGATTACATACCAAAACAAAAGTCGTTTACAAGAATGAAAACGGAAACACCCGTCGTATGAAAAATTCCGGCAATTATAGCATGAATCCGGTGAAAGCTGATGCCGTGGTTCGTATCGGGTATTACAAATTAGCATTATGGGGAAGCTATACCCTTACTAACATGATGGAAAAGAATAAAGCTCCGGAAATCCACCCGTATACAATCGGGTTTGGGGTAAATTTTTAAGTTATAATCTTTTAATCCACGGAAAAATAAAAACAAGAGGGTACAATTTATTCATAAATTAATACCCTCTTTTGCACGCACCTAAAAAATCATTTCCTTTTTAATAACTCGCCAATTCTCTTTCGCAATTCTGTCCCCTTCAAATTCTTGGCGATAATCTTATTCTCCCCATCCAGCAAGACCGTAAAAGGGATTGTTTTCACATGATAACGGTTAAAAACAACTGAATTTCGATCAATACCCTGTTTCCAAAACATTCCATCCATATTGATTGCCTTTTCCCAAGCCTGTACATTCTGATCCCGAGAAATACTCATGATTTCCAAGCCTCGCAGATGATATTTCTGGTAAATATCAAGAAGATTCACGTTTTCCTCACGACAAAGAGGATCCGTGGACTCCCAGAAAACAACCAGCTTCAACTTACCTTTTACGGGATACAGGGAAAGAGAATCCCCGGCCTGCGTGGCAACGGTGAAATCCGGCACAACGTATCCTTCCACAAATTTTTCCATGTCAGCAATAAGTTCCGCCACGAAACGCCCGGGTTCCGTGGCTTTCGCAGCATCACCCAATAACCCGTACCGAATTTTCAAAGATTCCAATTCAAATTGTCTCGCTCCGGCCGCTACAACATAAGCCGCAACATACGAATCTGCATATTGTTTTAATAACTCCTCTTCTTCTTGTCGAGCGTTAATAATCGCTTCTTCAAATTGTTTCCTCAACGTTTGCATCCCGTTTTTATTACCCGTTTGCTCCGCTTGCTGAAATTCTTGCTGAATCCAGTTTTGAGTTTGCAAAAGTTTCATATTATTACGACTGAACAAGTTAAAGATTTCCTGTTGCTTGCCCCCTTGTATCAACGCTCCTGTTTTTCCCACGTTCATCATGTAATTAACATTCTCCAGAATCAAAGGTATTGTACCTTCTTGTCCGGCTCCCGTAATATAAACAGCCATCGGAGATTCCACTTTCCCGGTAAACACAAAAGCCCCGTTTACAAGATTAGTTTTTGCTAATGTATCTGGTCTACCACTCTCTTCGGTTATTAACAAAAGTTTTCCATCTGGTATCCCGGTTATTTTCCCACTAATTCGATAACTATTCTGGGCTTTCCCCGCAATAGTTACCATTACCACGAAAAAGATAAACACGATCAACTTTTTCATAATCGCCTATATTTTAATTATTTGACATACCCATAAAACATTCACGAAAAACGGCTCACATGCTCAAATTCTTAACATTATAACTATTCAATAAATTCCCTGACAGCTCCACAGAAGGAGCCGTCTAAGGGAATTTATATCTAAGAAATATCAACTACTTGTACGGCACAATATCTGCCAATCGCAGACTGAACAAATTCACGTAAGCTTGGTCACTCAAGGTTATCTTCACATATTTCACCTCGGCAGGTTCTGCCATAGGAAGTAACGTGACTTCTCCAACACCCCGCCCGAGTGGATGCTCCAGTGTATGAGTTACACTTTTCCAAATAACTTGATCATTAGATACCTGTATCCTAATCTGATTCGGGAAGTAATGTTGCACTTTTTCATCTTCCACTTGTTTCACTTTAAATCCGCGCACGAATTGCTGAGATTTAAAACTAATTACAATTTCGTATGTACGCACGGAAGATGCTTCGAAAGGATACCAGAATGTTGCGGGATCATTATCAAGCAATGCTTCCAAATGAGAATCATGCTCTACAATATCTTGCACGGAACACGTAATCTTATCGATCTCCGACTCCGGAATATACTCTAAATCATCCGGTAAAATAGGATTACCCTTAGACTCCACGTAAGCTAGTGTCTTTTTAAAATCGTAATGATTATTGTAACGTTCAACTTTTAATCCCAACAATTTATTAGCCGCATTCAGAACATTAACACTTCGAGTCGCATCATAAAGGATACTCGCATCTGCCGCTGAAGATTTCGTCGGATCGAGATAACGGTTCTTTCCCAATACAATCTTTTCCAATTTCGAGCAATAAAGAATATCTTCGAACGAACTAATGTCATAATCGAATTCCAAACATCTCACGGTATCAATAAAATGATCGAAATCAACCTTTTGTACATCAGTCTGATCCGTAAATCCGTACCGACGTTGTATGGCCATCTTGAAGTCGGATGTAATATTCCGTTCATTACTCAATACTATCGGATCAAAATAAATAGTATCCGGACAAGCTTCCACTTTCCCTACGCGAGTAATATAAATCGGTTCCTCCGTGTTCACGCCTTCCACCGTGTAAAAGGTTGGAGCTAACATGTAACCAAACTCCCCCGGCCAAAACGGATTTGGAATCCAAACTCCTTGCTCATGCGGTTTATTATCAGTACCCGTATA
>DYVS01000077.1:0-19309 GCA_020743075.1 Butyricimonas virosa
GACACTTCCCCGAAAATCCGGCACCGTGCTTCCACAAACCACCTTATCTCGGTAATCCCAAACCGTCGTGTACGTTCCATCCTTTTTCAAAAAGACCTCTTTTCCCGTTTCTGGGTCAATCCCCAATGAAGGTACAGCTTTCAACGCCTCGGTCGATTCCCCCTCCTCGTACAAAGGAACCGGTTTTTTCGTCTCCTCTTGATTATTTTCCTCGTTTTTCTTACCGAGAGCATTACTAATCTTCGTGATCTTATTTTTACTATTACTCGTACCAAAACTTAATGACCAGTATAAATCCCGCTTCGCATTTCGAAGAATTTGAGTCCGTAAACTCAACTCCCAACCTTGATTCTCCATCTCTCCGATATTCTCCGTGTAAGTTGCAAAACCCAAAGAAGGTGGAATACTCATATCCAACAACAAATCTTTCGTCTTTTCACGGAATAATTCTGCTGACATGGAAAAACGTCCCTCACAAAAATCAAGATCAACCCCCAAATTAAAGCTAAACTTTCGTTGCCATTTCAAATTATCATTTCCAAGAGCTTTTATATCAGCCCCAACGCCATGCATATAAATATTATCTTTGTTATATATATACATCGTTTGTGACTGGTAAGGACTAAACTCCACGTTCCCCGTATATCCCAAAGAACTTCGAATCTTTGCTTGTGTTAGCAAACCTTGTTCTCCCCAGAAATGTTCGTTATGAATATTCCAAGCAAGACCTGCTGACCAAAAAGGTGCAAAACGATCTTTTTTACCAAACTTAGAAGAACCATCCGTACGATAAGATAAATCGAACATATACCGGTTATCGTAAGCATAACTCGCATTAGCAAAGAAACCGATTAAACGGTCCTCCTCCACTTTTCCGGAAGGTTTTGTGTTTACCTCGTATTGTGATGCAAAATCCAGATTCGTCAGATTATCATTTAAAAAACCCTGTGCTGAAAAATAAGTTGAACTATTTTTATTGCTTTGCATATTCAAACCACCGACAACGGTCACCATATGCCTATCCCATTGATGATAAAAATTCAAGACAAAATTACCATCCATAGAATTCGTCCTTCCAGATGTTGAAGAGTAAAATCCTTTCTCGTTATTTTCTTTCTGCAAGTATCGGCTATCTTTCGGTGAAATGAACCTATCCGCATCATTATTTCCAAAAGAATACGAAAAACGTCCCGTCAAACGCAACCCTTCAATAATATACCACTCAATATCAAAATTGTTCGTGTAAGACGTACTTTCCGTTTTATCATAACTCTTCAAATGAGCATCAACCAATGGATTAGGATTCCCGTTCGACAAAAGATAAATCCATCTCCCCTTCTCGTCTTTTGCCCGTTCATACGGATTTATCTTCGTGTACGTGCTGAATTCCCCGTATGGCGTCTTTTCCGATTTTATCTGATTTACAGATAAAACGTTTCCGATACGAAACTTATTAGCAATATTATAAGTCCACGTGAAACTTATACCGAACCGATCCCGGGTTGATCCTTTCATCACCCCGGGATTAGCCCCGTAATTCAAATTCACCCCATAACGTGACCTCTCGTTACCACCACCCAAAGATAAAGAATGCGTGTGGCGGAAAGAGGTCTGTAAAGGTTGAGATAACCAGTACGTATTCACTCCACGCTCCACCTCTTTATGTCTCTGCTCGTACAACTTATCCAGCTTCATTTGATTAACCACATTCCCTTCCGGATCTTTATACACCCCGGCTAACTCTTCAAACTGAAGCTTCTCGGAAGCATTTAATAAATCGTAATCTGTCAAATCCGGGGCTTCGATCGTTGCATTAAAGGAATAACTCACAGATAATTTTCCTTGCTCCGGCATCTTAGTTTCTATCACGACAACACCATTGGCCGCTCTCGAACCATATATGGCGGTTGCAGACGCATCTTTCAGTATCGTGACTTGTTTAATTCGTTCGATATCAGTATCAAATACTTGCTCTATAGATATTTCATAACCATCCATGATAAAAAGAGGCTGATTAGACTTACCTTCAAAACTTGATTTTCCACGAATTAATATTTCCGGTACGGCATTCGGGTCAGCTCCGACTTCTTTATTTTCCACTATCTGGAAAGAGGGTTCGTAAGCAGACAACGCTTTAAACAAATTTGTAGGACTGATTCGCTTCAACTCCTCAGCCTTTACGACAACGGCAGATCCCGTGTAAGAACTTTTGGATTTCGTAAAATATCCTGTTACAATCACCTCATCCATACTCTGCATGTCCTCCTCCAACTCTACATTCAAAGGTTTGTCATTTAATACTTTTACTTCTTTCGTAATCATCCCGACAAAAGAAAACTGAAGGACTAAATTATTAATTTCAGGAACTGAAAAACTAAATTTTCCATCAACATCACTCACACACCCGACTTGAGTTCCTTTTATAACAATCGTCACTCCAGGTAAAGGAAGTCCCGCTTTATCTTTAACAATACCCTTTACCATCACAGGTTCTTTCCTAATACTGTCAAGTACAACCTGCATCTCATCCTTAATCACCACCACGTCATTCATAATCGTGAATGTCAATCCAGTACCACTCAACACGTTCCGTAAAGCATCTTCAAGAACATCATTCTTAATATTTACCACTTTTTTCTGTTCATTCCTCACTTTTTCCACGCTGTAAAAAAAGCGAAGACCTGTTTGTCGCTTTAACTCTTTTAACACCTGTTCAAGAGTAACATCCTCCATGGACAAGGACACTTTCTGCTGGGCGTATCCCGAAGCCGACACACCTAAATGCAAAACAAACATAAAAAACAAACATAGTTTCATGACTTTCAACCATTTTTTCAAATGAAAGGGCACACCTCGCCCATAGAAACAATTTTTTTTCATACCTTTGTAATGTTTCATTAATTTATTAATGTTCAACCGATAAATACGGGTCCAGTGCCAACAAACACCCGTATTTATTTTTTATCAATTATAATTGTTTTTCCTTCCGTCTTAAATTTTACGTCTCCACCCGTTTCAATAAAATTCAAAAATACATTTATGCTTTCATAACGTTCCAAATCACCCGTGAAATGAAACTTTTTCACGGCAGGATCAGCATAAAACACGTCTATATCATACCATCGGCACAACGTTCGCATAATATCCTCCAAAGCAACATCTTCAAATACATATTTTCCCTCTCTCCACCCGATATACTGTACCGGATCAACTTTTCTCACCTCCACCGAGGATGCTTCTTTTTCCAGAGCCTGGTAGCCCGGGTTCAAAGTCACTTTCTCCTTCGTGTTCCCCGAAACATACATCACCTTCCCGCTCTCCAGAGTGGTTACCACTTCCCGCTCTTCCTCGTAATCCCGAACATTAAAACTCGTTCCCAGCACCTATACCACACCCATGGATGTATGCACCATAAAAGGATGCTTTTCATCCCGCTTTACTTGAAAATATGCCTCCCCCTTTAGATGCACCTCTCGTATATCACCTGTGAAATTAACAGGAAACCTTAATTCCGTCATCGCATTCAACCACACCTTTGTCCCGTCGGCTAATTCCAGCCTGTACTCACCTCCCCGCGGGATCGACACCGTGTTGTACATCGCTTCTGTCACCGTCTTTTCTGCATTTGCCGTGTAAACAAGTGCCCCGGAATCGGAATGTAACACCGTCCCGTCGCACTCCTTGATCTTACGATTAGCCTGTTCCAAAACAATCTGCTGCCCGTCTGCCAGCGTAACCACTGCCCGACTTTGTCCCGGTTGGATCGTCTCTGCCATAATTTGCACGTTCCCGCCCTTCGGCTTAGGTTCCCACCCGAACCACCATCCGGCAACAACTAGCACGACAACAGAGGCTGCGATCGAAGTCCACCAGATCAAACGGCGATTTCTTCCTCCCGGTTGTTCCAACGCTCTGAATTCCCGATAAGCTTCCTTCCCGTCAAATACCTCCTGCTCCTGTAACCGGGCGATAATCTTCTCCCGATCCAGACCTTTCAGTTTATAAGTAACCAACAAAGAATCCAGCTCCCGTTTTTCTTCCCCGTCAGCTAATCCAAGCATATCTTTATAGAGTAAATCGGATATCCTCCTGTATATATTCAAATCATTTATCATCTTTTGAAACTTACTTTACCTATAAATCCCAAAAAACAAAAACGGGTACCTCAAATATACATTTTTAACAAAAAAAGATGGCAAATAAAAAAAAGTCCGACTGTATTGCTTTCTTTATAACAGCGTAAGCCTCTTTCTTGTGCTTCTTAACCGTGTTCAACGAAATATTCAGTTCCTCGCTAATCTCCTCATTCTTCATCTTCTTCATACTCATCAAAATCACTTCCTTACGTTTCGGAGGCATTTCATCGATCACGTGTCGCAACTTACGTATAACTTCCTCGAAAACAATCGCAGACAAAGATTCGGATTCCATTTCTTCCGTGAAAAAAGCCCATTCTTTCAAACGTTGATCTTCCCGTCCCTTATCCCGAATCTCTTTCAGGCAATTATTGTTCACCATCCGGTAAAGATAAACATTGAATGCGGATATATCATTAAAATGAAGCGGTGTCTCCCACAACTTGATAATCGCCCCCTGCACCAAATCCGCCGCCTGCTCTTGATCATTCAAAATTTTCATGGCATAATGGCAAAGAGGCGAGTAATAATCCATGTAAATTCTCTCCCATGCCCTAGCATCCTTCGTGTTGATACCCTTGATAAAATCTTGAATTTTTTGATCCATTCCTAAAAGAGCTTGGCCACAACTTACCATACCCGTTACAAACTTAATGAAAAATCCCGGAAATATAGAAATACACTATAAAATAATGACCGAATTTGACTCCCTATCAATATCCTTACTTCTGCAGAAAACGAAACTCATCCACCATATCCAGTAACACTGCCCCGTAACGTTCCACGATCTTTTTCCCAACCCCGGGAACTGCCAGCAATTCCTTTGAATTCGTGGGCAGCGTGTTACTGATTCCCAACAAAGCTTTCTGTTGCAATACCGTGTACACGGGTAATTTCAATCGTTCAGCCTCTTTGTTCCTCCAAGCACGAAGAGTTTCATATAACTTCGAATGTAATATATCAGGAGAAATCTCCACTTTCTCCGTTCCGGCACGTTTCGCCTTAATCTTCACCTTCGGGACATCAATTAACGCCTTCGCCTTGGCCCGTAAATAATCTTTTACAGAAAAACCGTTCCCGATCACTTTTAACGTTTCCAGTTTCAAATTCACCTCTCCCCGAAAACGCTCCATATTTTGTTCCACCAACTTCCTCACCTCCTTGTTATCAATCTCCGGAATAGCCTCTTCCAAGAATTTTCCAAAAATAGACACCGTATGTTCCCGGAAATACTCCGCCCCTTTCTTCACCCGTTCCGCAATCACCGAATCCGCCTCGTAATTCCCTTCTTCCGGCATCAAACGTTCCAACTGATTCTGAAACCGCTCGGCCACCACCAACAATTCCTCCGCACACTTGGTTCCCGCCACCCGGTAGCGTTCCACCCAATCAGGATACAATCGGCGTAATTGCTCGTCCAGTACCCGGTACAAATAATGTAACCGCCAACGAATCGACTCGTAATCAAACTGCTCCAACAACAATTCCCTGAAATAAGACTGCCGGGCCTGTTGCAACTCCTCTTTATTCGGCTCTTTCTGTCCTACCTCCCGCACGAATTCATCTATTGCCCCGTCACTCACCAGCGAACGCACGGTTACCGGGGAACTCAACACAAGCCCCTCGAATGTCTTACAACGACTCAACGCCACATATACCTGTCCGTGAGCAAATGCGGCATTGGCATCCACGATCGCCCGCTCAAAAGTCAATCCTTGGCTTTTATGAATTGTAATCGCCCACGCCGTTTTCAGCGGGTACTGCTTGAACGTTCCCTCCACCATTTCCGTGATCTCTCTGGTCTCCTCGTCCAGCGTGTATCTCGTGTTCGTCCATTCCTCCGGGGTCACCTGAATCTTCAGCCCATCCTCTTTACCAACCACCTCAATAGAACGATCATTAATAGCCGTGATTTTACCGATTTTCCCATTATAATAACGCTTTTCCGGTGATGAATCGTTTTTCACGAACATTACCTGCGCTCCCTGTTTCAACACCAACGTTTCCTCCGTGGGATAAGAATAGGTAGGGAAATTATCCTTCACCTCCGCCTTAAACGAATAAGCCTTCGTGGATAATTCGGCCATCTTCACATCGTTAATCCTTTGTGCTTGATGGTTATGTGTTGTCAACGTGATATACCCCTCGTCATCCGAAGGCTTAAAGCCCGGTACATATCGACGGTTCAATATACTCAACACCGTAGCATCTACCCGGTTCTCCCGTACCCGGTTCAGCAAGTCCACGAACTCCCAATCCTGCTGCCTGTAAACGTGTTTCAACTCGATAGCCACGTACCGGGTTGCCGCTAATGCCTTACTGTGAAAAAAGAATACCGATGCATAATGTTGTTTCAACAACACCCATTCGTCCTCTTTCACCACGGGAGCCAACTGTTGCAAATCACCAATCAGCAACAACTGCACCCCTCCAAAAGGCTCGTTCTTAGAACGGTAACGCCGCAACATATCATCCACCGCATCCAGCAAATCTGCCCGCACCATACTAATCTCGTCGATCACAAGCAAATCGATCGTCTTGATAATATTAATTTTCTCCCGGTTGAACTTGTGCGTGTACTGTAATTTATCCCCTTGCCCAGTGATATCCGTCACCCCCGGCACATAAGGCCCGAACGGTAATTGGAAAAAAGAATGGATCGTCACCCCTCCCGCATTAATCGCTGCCACCCCCGTGGGAGCAACCACAATCATCCGTTTAGGTGATCTCCGTTTCAATTCCCGCAGAAACGTAGTTTTTCCCGTTCCCGCTTTTCCCGTAAGAAACACGTTCACTCCTGTATATTCCAAAAAGTCATACGCCAATTCCAGTTGAGGATTACTTTCCATGAATCAAGATTTTACACGAATTATCATTCTATTCGGCCTTCACAGACACGCAATTTGTACAAAGGTAGAAAAATAATCTATTCGTATCACGGCAACTATACACAATCACGTACACCTCTTGATATTTTCAATTATTTTTTAGGATTATTCTTTATAGATTCATATATTTGTAGAAATTACATACAATACCATTTATGAGATTTCAAAATTCCATCATGGGCATTCCGTATCGGGTTCGTGCTTAATTTAATCCCGGAAAAATTCCTCCGGACTTTTTTAAAACTTTCCTCCTAACCGGGAGGAATCAAGGTATTGTTTTCTCACTTTTAATATTGATATAAAATCACCATGAATAACTGGAAAAAGGTATTCGCAATTATATGGACAGGGCAGTTTTTCTCCATACTGACCAGTTCTCTCGTTAATTTTGCCATCATTTTATGGCTAACCTTTGAAACTAAATCGGCAGAAACTTTGGCATTCGCCACAATTGCCGCCATGTTACCGCAAGGCATCTTAGGTATGTTCTCCGGAGTATTTATTGACCGGTGGAGCAGGAAGAAAATCATGATCCTGTCTGACAGTTTCATTGCATTTTGCACACTTATTCTAGCCTTTTTATTTTATTTCGAACAAGCGGAAGTTTGGCAAATATATCTATTGTTAGCACTGCGATCGATAGGTTCGGCTTTCCATGCCCCTTCAATGCAAGCATCTATCCCGTTACTTGCTCCAGAATCTCAGTTATTACGTGTCGCCGGAATCAACCAAATGATTAATTCCGCCTGTAATATAGCCGGACCAGCTTTGGGAGCCTTGGCCATTACCACGCTAGCCATGCCAATCGTACTTATGCTTGACGTAATTGGTGCTGTACTTGCATGTACCTCATTAGCTTTCGTTAAAATACCAAACCCTCCTCCTAGTGGACTTGCAGAAAAAAATAACATTCTTCAAGACTTAAAAGAAGCTCAGAGGGAAGTAGTTAGCCACCGGGGGATGTCGTTATTATTAATACTCTCGATCATAGCTACATTCTTTATCATGCCCGTCAGTGTACTCTTCCCTTTAATGACTCTTAACCATTTTTCGGGAAATGCTTTTCAAATGAGCTTAATTGAAGCCATTTGGGGTGTAGGAGCCCTATTGGGAGGAGTTGCTTTAAGTATCAGGCAATACAAAATCAATAAAATCACATTGATCAACCTAACGTACATTCTCCTAGGAATAGGATTCACTGCTTCTGGTCTACTCTCCCCCAATGCCTTCGTCTGGTTCGTCGTCTTTACCGCATTCGAAGGTATTATCGGATCAATATATTTTGCTTCTTTCACGGCCATTATTCAAACGAAAATTAACCCGTCTATCCTCGGCCGAGTATTTTCCATATACATGAGCCTAAACATGCTTCCCGCCATGTTTGGATTGATGAGTACCGGATTCCTTGCCGATCACGTGGGGATCACGAACACTTTCGTTATTGGTGGCTTCGTGGTACTCGCAATCGGAATTGTATCATTCTGTATCCCGTCATTGTTACAAGTTGGGAAGCTAACAATTGGCAAAAATACCAGAAATATCTAAAAACAAAAAACTATCGGTATACAAGTCTATAATTTACAAACTTATATACCGACAATTCTCTACTCTATATAATTACGAATCAATAATTATTTGTTAACAAGAGCTTTATGCACATTCAATCTATTGGGTAAGAGTTTCACTAAAGTATTACAATCTTTATTATAATCTATCACTCATTTACGCCGCCTTCTCCAAACCCATACTCCCCCCATAGCAATTCCCAAAGGCAAAATGAATAAAGCGAACCACTTTAAAACAAATAAACCAGTTTCACCTACTTTAATAGCATTATCCATAGATGCAGGACGACTCACATCTACAGGAAACACGCCATCTCCCAGCACCTTAAAACTTTCCATGATTAAAGAATAATTATTAGAGTTAACGTCATTTCTAGAACGAGTTAATTCTCCGTTACTGATACAATCAGCACATCCGGCAACTAAAATATGTTGTTTTTTACTCCCCACCTCACGATCAAGCATAACCATTAAAGGATAACTTTTCTCTTGTTCTTCTGGTCCCAGTGTCGCTACCTGATTAACAAAATCTATCGTTTCCAGTTCATTCCAACATCCTTCAGCGGGTGTTGCCAAAATAGGGGTTACCCGGAAATCGGATGGTTCATTGCAATTTATAGCAACAGCTCTCGGCATCGTAATACATTTCCCTCTAGCTTTATTAGAGAAAAATTCAGGAGAAAAATGAATTGCTTCAGAAGTAATTTCTCCTAAAACTAAATCTTGCTGATGCTGTTTATGATTTTGCACCAAGATTCCAGGCTCAAAATAAACACCTAACGAACGTATAACAGGATTCAATAGTTCTTGTCTAGTGGCTGTCGCTAAAATAAATAAATTTCCTCCTTTATCAATATATCGTTGTAAATGCACTTGTTCGTCATCCGTCAAAGGCTTTTTCAAATCAGCAATCACCAAAACATGAATATCTCCGGAAATCGTATCTCTTAAATCAACCTCCTCTACATCAAACCCTATATTTATTAACGAATACCGAAAACCAATATTTGAAGCAAAAGCCGAATAATCCCATTCGCCCACTTGCCGAATACTACGTTCATCATGTCCCGTCAGAAATCCAACCTTAGGAGGAACTATCGTTAATCTTTTCAAAGCTGCCACGATTTCCCTCTCGCCAGGATTAGCTTGTCCATCAGTATAAATTCGCAAAAATGTTTTACGACCGTTTTCTCGTTCTAACAAACGTACAAAACGATTACCTTCCGAGGTTAAATCAATTTTTCCCCGAATCTCTTCAGGAGAAAGGAATTTATCAAAATCCAAATTTTCTATTCGTGCCAATTCTCGTGCCCGATCCTCTATGCTCAAATTCGGATACAATTTATCCAGCATCGGATTATCCGTTTGATCATAATAATAGACATAACGCATCTGAATTTCTGGCTTAAAACGAGTAAACTGACGAAAACTACGAACATCATACACACGATTAGCGGGTAATCCTTGCCAACGATGATTATCCAACAAATTCACATAGGTTGTAATTGTCAAGCCTCCGTCTAACTCTTTCATAACCTCTTGACTTCCCTTACTAAGTGTTCTCGATTTATCTTGAGTGACATCACAATACCACATGCAAACAGGACGAGTACAAACATATTCCAATAAAAGGACAAGCATCAAAATACCAATACATATTCCAATACTACGAAGTTTTGAAATTACTTTTCGCTCGGCTTGTAATTTCAATACAGATAAAGATAGAAACAACCCGATAACAATAAAAAAATAAAATAGATCTTCACTACAGATTAGCCCATCGATCATTTGATTAGCTTTTCCTGAAATTGAAAACCAATACGTGATCTCTTGTACGACCTCTATATTTTGACCTAAAGACGGTAAATAATTCAGAATCGCCAACACGGCTAAAGTACCCAATGCCGCAACAACTTGATAAGAAGTTATAGATGACATATACAGCCCAATGGCCGCATAAGTACAAACGATCAAGTATAAACCGACAAGCCCCGAAAATGGTAACCAAAAATCTACATTTTCAATAACACACAACCCGACAAGTACATAAATCAACAATATACTTATCAGCATTAGATTATAAATTAACAGAGAAATATATTTTCCTAAAATAATCAAACTATTACTAATCGGAGAAGAATATAGCAATTTAATCGAACCACTACTCCTTTCCCGACTCATTAACCCCATTGTCAATAACGGAACATACAAAAATAAGGAACCTTGCAACGAAGAAAATAACCCCCTTATACCGGAATAACAATTTGCCGTTACCCGATATAAACTAATCCCCATAACACTGTCTCGAACCTCCATAGCCATATTTTCCGTAAACTCAAGACCGGCTTGTACAGCAAATATAAACAATACAAGCCAAGCTATCGGGGAATAGAACATATTCCTCAATTCATTTTTTGCTATCTGGTAAATCATGCTTTCTATTTCAATTTTTTATTTGACAATTGTGCAAAAACAGTATCCAAAGACTCTCGCTCCAAAGTAATCTCCCTCAAACACCATTCTTGCAGTACACTTTCCCGAACCACCCGTTCCAAAATATCTTGCGAACCGGAAAAAAATATTCGACAACAATTCTCCGTCAACACCTCCACCCTCTTTATCCCAGGAATCTTTTCCAACACTTCTCGTTTAGGTAGATTACCCATCGTCACGACAAAAGAATCAGGCTGTGCATAATTATTAAATTCCTCAACAGTTCCTGCAAAAACCACCTCTCCATGTTCAATCATCCTGATCTCATTACAAGCTGCCTGTACCTCCGGCAAAATATGCGTGGAAAGCAAAACAGAACGTTCTCGGGCAATTTCTTTAATCAAATGTCGAATTTCAATAATTTGATTCGGATCCAACCCGTTAGTCGGTTCATCCAGGACCACCAATGCTGGCTGATTGATAATCGCTTGAGCAATCCCCACTCTTTGTTGATATCCTCCCGAGAGATGACGAAGTACTCGTTTACTAAAATGTGCGATTCCACACTTTTCTTTCACCCGTTCCACTGCATCGGGAACATCTTTCTTGGCTATTCCTCTCAACCTTGCGCAAAATCCTAAATATTCATCTACATTCTGATCTGTATATAAGGGAGGTGTTTGAGGCAAAAATCCTATATATTTTTTTGCTTCGATCGGGTTTTCCGCTAAATCCACGCCATTAATAAAAACTTTCCCTCGGGTAGGACTCAGCACCCCGCAAATAATATTCATCGTTGTCGATTTACCCGCCCCGTTGGAACCCAACAACCCCCAAACTCCTCGCTTTCCAATCTCCAGATTAATATCTTCCACCGCCCATTGTTGACTATATCGATGGTACAAATGTTCTATTTTCAATATGGTTTCGCTCATACCTTTACAATTCTATTCATTTCTCCATCAGAAAGTCCAATCTGCACCTTTCTGCTTTTTATAACATACATCCACAATATTACCGAAATTAGTCTCACTCTTATAAATTAATCTTGTTTTCAGAGCGTTCACGGCATCCCGACTAAAATCAATCACGTAAAAAGAACCATTATCCAAGCCAACACCAACATATTCATTGCCGAAACTTTCCGTGTCTATTGCAGAAATATTAGCTTCAAACGTATAATAATCCGTCTGCAAAATACTAGATTTCCAATCAAAAAGAATCAACCGATTACCATTAGCTATTATAAAATAAGGTGTATTCCTTGAATACAATGTACGAAACAAGCACGAAGATGGATTCCCGATACAACTTTCAAGCCCTTTTACTTCCTGTTGCTCAACGGAACTAGCGACCGCCATCGGTCCAAATAGCATAAATGAACTCAAGGTAAAGCGATATAAATAATATACATTCTCCGGAGAACGCATCAAGGCTTGATATCCCTGTTCGATACTTCCGTTTCCATACCAAGCCCCGATATGTAACACTTCCATATCTCCCGTATTATCCAAACGAGCCATCCCGGGTGTTTTATACAAATTTTCACTAACATTAATCGGCATTACCTTCCCCGCCTCGCTCATGTTATAATCACTGATTGCCAAAAAACGATGCTGATCATAATCATACAAAACGGTGAACATCATCTGTTTCACCCGATTATTCAACAATCCTTTCCCATTCAATTTTTTGCCTTCATAATTCATCGGGATATCTAAATAAAAACCGGAATTAAATAATGCCGGAATAGTTTTTTTCCGAGTATAAATCGAACCATCTTGTGACACGGCCAACGAAATATTTTTCATTTCCATAATTTCGATAGGGAGAAAATCACCCGGAAAAACTTGATTATAAAATGCTTCTTTCAATGCAACATCTTTCTTGAAACTCTGACCGGACACATCTACACAATCTTCCGGATCACGCTGAATTACCCACAAAGCACTTAAAGCAGTCTGATTTGCACAAAAATGTTCAATCACACGCAAAGGACTTTTTCCTAATTCCACTCCCGGATTCATTTTTTTCCAAACATTCGGAAATTCTTCGTATGTATACACCGTAACCCCGCTAACTGGATCCTTATCTGCATATTCTCGCACGAATGAAAGACTCGATTTCCCTTCTTTTTCTGACAATATAACCCAACCGTTCTGCCCGTATTCAGCAGTAATTTCTAAGTTCGTTTTCCCAAAATAAGAAACACCACTCGCTCGATCAGTAACTTTCAGATAAAGCACGTCAGAAACTAATGTATCGAAAACATATTTCAAATTCCGATCAGTAGAAATAACTTTCTCCAAGAATGACCACTCGTAAGCCAAATGATCTTCCATGCTATCCATCGCAAAATGGAGAATCGGACGAATTTCCAATTCCGATTCAATCGGTACACTATAAACTGATTGATTAAAATTTACTGTTATACCGTTCATCGTACGATAATCATAATTACCGTCATCTCCATAGCAACCCGTCAGCAACAACCCAACTACGATCGCCCATAATATATTTATCATTTTCATAAGATTACAAATAAAACAATTAATAGATAGGAATTTCCATAGGATCACCGTTCGCTTCCGTAATACCATTCAAAGCAATATATGCCTTAAATTCCAACGCATATTTTCTCAAGGTAACCGGATCAACTCCCGACAAATCATTAACTTTTGTACATAATATGAATTGTTCATATTTCAAGGGAGAATAAGTTCCTAAATAAAGCTCCATCTCGTCATCCCACCACAACGGTTTAGTTGGCACATTATTAAATACAATTCGGGCATATCTATAAGCCTCCATCCCCGGCATAAAATAATCGTTAGCCACAATAGCTAAGGTCAACACGACAGGAGTACTCAATGCATCGCTTTTCACGAGAACAAAGGAGAAGGTATCAACCACCTGTTCAGGTGTAAATAAAGGTTTTTCCGGTAATCTATAATTTCCTGGTAAAGCCGATGTCAACGAATCGACGACCTCAATCCGATAATTTTGCGCTTTTTTTAAAAGATCTCCTTTCAATTGAAGTACAAGCTTCACTTCCAACTCGTCATTCTCCGGATAATGGGAAAAAGAATATTCCAAACTATCACTATCAGCCATTTCCCATTGGAGAAAATGTCCCGAGTTGTAATCCATCAATTCATCATTCTCACAACTGCCCAATGCGGCTAACAAAAGGAAGAACAATATATATCTACTCATGATCTTACATTTTAAATTAATAAATTAATTCAATTTTAGGAATAGGAAGAACAAATTCTGTTTTATTATTACTTGAAAGTTCTCGATTCAAGCGTTTAAATTGATAAAACACTTGTCCTTCTCCATAAAAATCTTTACGCATATCCGTCAACAACGCCTTCTCAAAATCATCAACCGAACGAATATCCAATTTTCCTCCCGCAATACCTCTTTTCATACGCACCTCATCCAATTTCTGCACTCCTCCTTCCGTATCACCATTCTTATACAAATATTCGCTAACGATATAATACATCTCGCTTAACCGAATTACTGGTAAAAGATCACTACCATAAGTATCTCCATTATCCTCATCGTATTTCACGGAAATACTATAATACCAATTTATCGTTCGGAACAAATCTTTTCTCCAATCTTCAGCATCCATATTGGTTAAATAAGAACACAAATACAAACCTCCCGTTCCTTTTTGCCAGTTAGCATATTCTTCGGCTACTTTAGATTTGGAAAAACCACAAATCACCCCATCGTATAACTTCGGATTCACGCCATAATCCCCGGGAGAAGTAAAAGAAAAACAGTTATAGGCCCTTCCATTTTCTTCATACGTGGCTTCAATAACTTCTTGAGCTTGTTCCCATGCAAGCGCTTGTTGACCGTCATACATATACGCCCGGGCTAAAATAGCCGTTGTCGCCCAATAATTCATCCGATAACCCCGGTACATATAAAATATATCTTGTGGTATATTGTCATCCACAACACCTCGTCCACCTTCTATCCGATAATAAGTCTTACTCCATATCTTATTTTCTGGTATAATATCCACCTCTGACAATAATTTTTTAGCCTGTTTCAAATCACGGATAATTTTATTCATACAATCTTTCACGCTTCCCCAATCACCGAATAACGTACCATAATCCTCCATATAAGGAATATACTTTTTCTGATCAGCCACAACTGGTGCCGGAGCAAAAAGACGCAACAAATCCAAATGAATAAAAGCCCGCAAAGCCAAAGCTTCACCATAAATCATATTCAACTCCATATCCTTGCCTGAAAACAATGCGGCATCGGCATGAGCTATATGGGAAATCAAATTATTACAATTTGCAATCGCATTATAAGCCTGTTCCCACAAGGACGACAAAATTGCTTCAACTTTATCATTATCATACATCGACCAAGCCATATAATAATAAGCATGATCAGAAGGTATATAATTCAAATGATAAGTCTGTCCCAACACCTCGTTCATCCCCCATGTCAATTCTCGCCCATATAACGCAAAATCCGCTAAATCCTTATATATCCCGTTCAATGCATTCCTGTAGCCATCACCATCAGTAAACAACGTCTCTTCGTTCACTTGATCATCCGGAGAAACATTCAACCAATCACTACAAGCGGCCAAGCCCAATAACAGGCCTATCATAATAAATTTTCCAACTATTCTCATAACAACAAATATTATAAACTAACACTAAGAGAGAAATTGATATTTCTTGCATAGGGATAACTCAAACCACGTTCGGCTTTAACAGAAGACAAACGAAACAAGTCATTTGCGCCCACTTCAAAACGCAAAACCCCTAATCCCCATTTTTTCACCATCTCCGATTTGAAATCATAACCTAATGTCAATGAATTCAATGACAACACATTATAATCTTGTACAAAACGCTCCGTTGGATTCGTTTTTAAAGAATAGCGTGCACTCGCTTGCAAAGCTTTAAATTTAGCGTGATCACCCGGCTTTTGCCAACGTTTAGTCAACACCCGTTTATCAACATTGCAATTATAAACATCTACATTTTCCACTTTTTCTGCCAATGTACTATTATAACGTTGCCCACCAAATTCATATAAAAAAGTAGCATACAAAGAAAAACCTTTGAAGTTTACATTAAACCCTAACGTACCTTGCGCTTTGGGTTCTTTGTTACCCACAATCACTTGTTCATTTGTATTCCACACTGTGGTAATATCCCCTTTTTTCGTCAATAATAATTCCTCCCCTGTTGCAGGATTAATACCTAAAGAACGCATGGCATAAATAGAAGTCAATGACCCACCTTCAATATATTGCGTAAAAGGTTCTAAACTGGTATCATTATACATATTTTCCCGAAAATATTCATTTACCCGCTCATTATAAGCCTTCAAACTTTCAGCAACTTTCAATATCTCATTCTTATTATGAGCAAGGTTAGCAAACACATTCACCATCCACCCTTGGCTCTGGTAAACCCTTCCACGCAAACTAACCTCGATCCCCTTATTCACAACTTCTCCAACATTATCCACATACGTTCGGAAACCAGAAGATGCAGGAATCGTTACATCATTAATTAAATCCACCGTTTTATCCTTATACCACGAAGCTGAGAGCTGCAAAACTCCTTTCCATAATTCCAAATCTACCCCAATATTCAACTTACGAGTTTTCTCCCATCCTAAGTCCATATTTCCCAAGGCCATCAAAGTAGCCCCATAACCAGTTTTATACCATTCATCATTTTGTATCTGATAAATTGTTTGAGCGGAATAAGGTGCAAAATTCACCTTTCCCGTTACCCCGTAAGATCCCTTCAATCTAAACGTGTTCACCCATCCAGTTTGCTGCATAAAAGCAAAATTGTGAAAATTAATTCCTACCCCTCCTGACCAAAACGGTGCAAACTTCCGATCGCAACCAAACTCAGATGAGCCATCTGAACGAAAAGCAATATCTAATAACCAAATATTTCGATAAGAATAATTCAGCGTACCGACCATTCCGAATAAACGAGTTTTATTTTGATTGGCGGTAGGTTTAGTTACAATCTCCTGCGCATAATTGGGTGAATGCAAAATACCTGAAGGAAATCCCCGATAAAAAGCACTCAAAGATTTTGTATTGGAAGTGCGGATATTAATACCTACATTCAAATTAATATTATGCTCATTCAAAAAATAATTATATGCTGCGAATACATTGGCATTCCATGATAATTCGTCTCCCGATGTCGTGTGTAACTCCCCGGAGGAAACATTATTATTAGACAAGGGTCGAGTATTATGCCTAGACTTCGGATCCACAAACTTCTCATGGTCCGAACCAGTTTTAATGACACTAAGCTGCCCTTTCAATTGCAAATGAGGCGTCACAAACCAATTCACATTCAAATTATCAACAAATTCCTCTTGTACAGTCGTGTCAAAACTTTTCAATCCGGCTTCATACAATGGATTAACTGTCGTATTACCGGTATTGTCGTGCCAAGCAGTTGTTTCCCACAACCATTGCCCATATTCATCTTTCATCTCGTCATAAGGTAATTTTTTAGTATAATCAGAAAAAACACCATAAGGCGATTCCTTAGATTTTACCGATGTATAAGAAAAATAATTACGGATTTGAAAATTACCAATTCGATAATCTACAGAAAGACCTACACCCGTCCGATCACGAAACGACCCCTTCATGACTCCGTCATTATTGTTGTAATTCAATTCAACCCCGAAACGTAAACTCTCCGCACCACTTTCCAAATAAAGACTGTGTTGATGATTAAAAGCTGTTCGCAACGGTTGAGACAACCAATCCGTATCCACCCCACGTAACACATTTGACAATTTTGCATTATACTCTCGATTCAACAAATCCTGTCCGAAAGCATTTGTTCCCTGATACACACCACTCGCCACCTCTGCCTCCAATTTCTCCCGGGCGTTCATCAAATTGTAATCACTAAGATCAGGCATCATAACAGTTCCCGTCATATTATAAGTAACCATGATTTTATTGGGCTTCGGAGCAATCGTCGTAATAACTACCACACCGTTAGCAGCCCGAGAACCGTACATTGCCGTTGCAGCAGCATCTTTCAATATGGTAATATTCTCAATCCTGTTCGGGTCAAAATCATACAATTTACGCGCACTGATTTCAAAACCATCCATAATAAAAAGCGGAAGATTCGGATTGTTCTCTAATTGCGATTTACTCAATTGATCCTTATCCAATTCCTTTATTCCCACACCCGAACGTCCCCGAATATACATCTCTGGAATCGCATTGGGGTCTGAACCCCATTGATTATTCTCTTGAATCCGAAAAGAAGGATCAAAAGTTTGTAGAGCCGCAATCACGTTACTTTTCGACACTTTCAACAAATCTTCACGCCTAATACTTACCGAATTACCCGTAAAACTTGATTTACTGATATTACCATATCCGGTGATTACAACATCTTCCAAATTTTCCATCAAATCCTCTAAAACCACCTCTAGTTCCGTGTGCTTTTTTACACTTACCTCTTTTTCTTGCTTACCGATAAAAGAAAATACTAAATATTCGGTTTCCGGCGTTATTTCCATCTCAAAACGCCCATTCACATCAGTAGCCACCCCCATGTGGGTATTTTTCAAAACAACAGTGGCCCCCACTAAGGGTTCCCCTTGTTGATCCCTTACTATTCCCCGTACAAGTCTTTTCTTCACCTTCTCTCCTTGGTTCACCTTCTCGTTTTGAAGATAAATCAAGATAACATCATCTTGAAACGTGTACCCTAATCCTTTTCCCTTCAAGCACTTATCCAAAACCTTTTCCAGCCGCTCATTTTCTGCCGACACACTAACCCGTCCCTTCTGTTCCAAAATATCGGCACTATACACGAAGTTTTTTCCTGTGACTTCTGTCAATTTATTAAAAAATTCAATTAATGTGACGTTATTAAGCTGCAACGTCACATTAGGATTGTCTGCTATCACGGATTGTGCCCTCAGATTTCCAATCAATAATCCGGACCACATGACAAACAACAGGCAAGTTTTTTTAAAGATACTTTTCTTTGCTTGGCATCTGAATTGTTCTTTTTTTTTCATAATTTTATGGTGTTAAATTTTCAATAGAAATCTGTTTGCACCAGATTTCGAATAAGAGGGAAATAACCAGTTTCCCTCTGTTTTTTATTATAGTACAACAGGACTATTTCCACGAAAACACGATCTCCCGTCCTTTCACCTCGTATTTTACATGCGCAACCAACCCTATCATTTCTAATACGGTATCTATATTATCATA
>DYVS01000078.1:0-3096 GCA_020743075.1 Butyricimonas virosa
GATAACTGCAAGCTCCCGACAGAATACCGTAAAAATGATCGAAACCGCGTTGTAACGGCCATTTCTCTTGTCCGTGCATACCTACATGCCATTTCCCCGACATATAAGTATGATATCCCGCTTCTTTTAGGACCTCTGCCATAGTGACAGAATTACGGTTTAGATATCCCATATATCCGTGTACTCCGTGATCTTCGGCAGAGTGAGGATCTTCGGACATCATTCCGATACCTGCTTGTTGAGGATAGAGTCCGGTCAGCAGACTGGCACGGGAAGGACAGGAGCGCCCTGTGTTACAAAAATGGGTAAAGCGTACTCCTTTTTTTGCCAGATTATCCAGATTGGGAGTAGGTATTTCTCCTCCGTAACATCCCAAATCGGAATATCCCATGTCGTCTACCATTATTAAAACAATGTTGGGCTTTTGATCGTTTTGGGCTGCTGCGTGTAATGATAGTAGAGAGGCAGTTCCCATTAATAACATGTTCTTATTCATCATGTGATTTCGTTTTGAATTTCTATTAGATATTTATTTGACAAAGATGCTTCTAATTTATTTCTCGGAGTCATTATTTCAGCCTAAAAATTTCTGAATAAACAGCCTGATCAGCCCCAGTCGCTTTTACACCGATACGAGCGAATAACGCTTTGGCCGACTGTACGTTCTGATTGCTGCTAATATCTAATGAGATTGTTGTTGTTCCCGGATTTATATTGGATAAATTTTGCCGGCCTATATTTGTGTTTTCATCTACAAAAGAAGTTTTACTAACTAATAACATTACCTGGTTTATTTTTGCATCCTGTACTATTTGTTGGATATTGCATGTACCAGATACGATATTATTATCCAATGTAATATTTTCGTCTGATATTGTAAAATAAGGGGTGACTTTTACTTCACATTGTGTTTTTCCTTTTACTTCCACGTATATGGTATCGCGTTTATTCACCCAAGGACCATTTTTGTCTTTGGTTACCAGTTTATATGGACCATCAAAAAGTACTGCGGAGAAAGTTCCGTCCTGTGTAGCATACACGGTGATAGGATCATGGTTGGCATAACCATCTTGATATAATTGTAGCTGAATCCCCCCATTGGTTCCTTTCAAACCGAGTTGTTTTCCCTCATACGTGATTTTCCCTTCCAGAAATGATTCCGGTTCGTCGTAATTGTCTAAACCACAGCTTACAGCAAGTAGGGAAAGCGAAAGCAAAGAAAATATAGTTCCTATTTTTTTCATTGTCTTACAGTTTTATGTTTTACTGATACGGATTTTTCACTAATAACGGGTTTTTATTAAGCCAGCTGTTATCGAAGAAGTTATAATAATTCTTCATCTGGAAATAACGGGGATAAGGAACCATGTAGGCTTTCTTTTTGTCGAATACCCACATTTTGTCATTGGCACTGCCCGGATTATTGACTTGATAAGGGAACAATTCGTAGAGCTGTGCATCCGGATTTTCCGAATTACCATCCCAAATTTCGTGAGCCAGGCGCCAACGTTTCAAATCCCAGTAACGATGATCTTCCAAAGCAAATTCTACCCGGTATTCGCGAACGATATCTTTAAATGTGATTGACTCAAGTTCACTGATTCCGGCACGTATACGAACAGGATTAATGTAGTTTAACGGATCATCTTCTCCGGTCTTATTGAGTTCGTATGCTGCTTCACAAGCTATCATATATGCTTCGGAAATGCGGAAACGTGGATACCACATCGTACTCATCTTTGAATTGGTGGAAGCGCCAATTGTCTCATCTAGGAACTTGCGGAAAAAGAAGCCGGTTTTGTTGATACGGATTTCGTTTGATTCCATTGGTCCGTTAATAGAAGTAATCAAGCGATTGTTTTCATCGTAAGAATCGGCTTTACCAATGATTTCTTTCCAGTTCCCATTTCCATCGGGAATTTTCTGTCCGGCTTGTAATACCACTTCACTACCTCTGAATTTTGCTCCCGGATAAAGTACAGTTCCCAATAACCGGGCATCTTTATTGGCAAAGGCATCCTCCGGACGGCTGTACATGATGTAATTTCCGGATTCATCCTTTACTTTGATTGTGCCATCGCGGTTGTCCTTGTATTCAAATGCTTCTACCAGATTTAATACAGCGCCGGAATAACAGCGTTCTTGGTCTTCTGCTAAAGAAGCGGGAATGTTCTTTTGTGTGAATCCATGGGTAGCTCCCGGATATGCATAATCTTTAGCCCAGATGACCTCATGGTTATTCTCCTTGACGCAGACTGCATTGTAAAAATTCTGTCCTAAATCATTGGGAACCGTTACGTTCAGATTATAATATGCAGAAGCTTGGCTTATTACCTCCTTAGCTGTTTCCAATGCTGTTTCGTAATATGAGGTAGCCATTTCCGCCGGAATGCCGACTTCGTTTCCTTCTGTTCGTATCGGTGAAGCCATTTTGTTATTGTAATTGGCTAGCGAACCCGCATAAACGGCAGCGCGAGCTTTCAACATCAGAGCGGCCCAACGGGTTGCACGAGCTGCATTAGTGGTGGGCGTCGTAGGCAGATAATCTGCGATAGTTGCACATTCACTGATTATATAATCGTATACTTCCGATTCTTTAGAACGAGGAACTGCCAAACCTGAAACATCCATTCCTGCTTCATATTCGTATACATTGTCATTCACGATAGGTACGCCGCCTAAACCTCTACACATACTAAAATAAGCCCAAGCCCGTAAGAAACGGATTTCGCCTTCATATTGTAATTTCTCCGTAGATTCAAGTATGGTCGTTGCTCTTAGTCCGGCCAGAAATTGATTTAAATTACGAATGTATTTGTATGGATAAACTCGCCATTGGTTATCACTATATTCCTGCATGTTATCACGGCCACCATCGGTCACGCAGCCGTCGTCCACTTTGGTAAAGCTGGCGGGAGTGGCAAAACTTTGCCCCCAATTCTCTGTATTTCCATAAAAACCGGCTAATACGGAGTTGATCATCTTAGCATCGCTGAAGATCTGGTCATTCGTCAATATCTGATCAGGATTACGATCTAAAAAATCAGAACAAGATCCTAATATTAAAGTTAAACCCAATAACAGGTATCCTAGATC
>DYVS01000079.1:0-51746 GCA_020743075.1 Butyricimonas virosa
AGAACCGTAAAGGGCCGTAGCACTCGCATCTTTCAACAGCGTGATTGTTTCCACTCTATCTGGATTCATATCCAATACTCTCTCTAGTGAAATCTCGAAACCATCCATTATAAAAAGAGGTTGATTCAAATTCGTTCGTACATTATTTTTCAAATTATCTACATTTTGTGGTAAGGATGAAGTTCCTCTCATCTGAATTTGAGGTGTGCTATTGGGATCAGAACCATTAAAATTATCTGTCAAAATATTAAAAGATGGATCTATATTTCGAATATTAGTAATTATACTTCTATTCCCGAATTTTTTTAATTCTTTCTCCGTAATCGTCGTCACAGCACCAGTATAACTCTCTTTAGCTCTATTAAAAATACCAGTTACCACGACTTCTTTCAACTTCTCTACATCTTCTTCCAACACTACATTTATCACCCTCTGATCCGTTACTTTTATTTCTTGTGTAACCATCCCGACAAATGAAAACACTAACGTAATACCCTCTTGTACTGGTAGAGAAATTTTATAATTTCCGTCAACATCCGTAACTGTACCTAAACTAAGCCCCTTCAACACAACAGTCACCCCTGGTAAAGAACTCCCATCCTTATCTTTCACCGAACCTGTCAAAGTAACCATTTCTACATTTTGCTCCTGTTTTTCTTTACGTTTAATTAATATTGCTCCCATCTCGAAACGGTACTCAAAAGAAGTTCCAGTGAATAACTTCGACAACACGGAATCAACAGACACGTTCTTCACATCCATCGTAATGCTCGACATCGAAGCCAGTTGATCCGGATCATACACGAAATTCAATTTCGTCTGTTCCTTAATCTGCCGGAAGACCACCGACACGTCCACATCTTTCACGTGAATTGATACCTTCTGTTGTTGTGCGAAAGCCCCGAAAGAAAAGCCCAAGCACATCACGATCGCCAATAACCAGCGGCGACATAAAAGATTTGAATTCTCCCGTTTAAAAAAATCGGGAAAAACAAAACTCGTCTTGTTTTTTTTCATAAATTTGTAAATTAACGATTAAAACTAACGGATGCGCAAACATCCCGAGACAAACCGTAAACGTGTTGACGCACTTTACGGTTTTTTATTTCCATCACTCATCATTGTCCATATTTCACCGTAACCACGTTTCCCTTTACCTCGAAACGCAGTGTTGCAGGCCCCTCGATCAAACGAAGTACTTGTTCTATATCTTCATAACGACTGATCACCCCGGTAAATCGTTTTTGTTTCAACGACTCGTTTTCATAGAAGACCTTCACGTCATACCACCTTCCAAGTCGTTCCATGATCTCCTCGATCGTTTCTCGTTCGAAAACGAATTCCCCGTCTTTCCACGCTATATATCTATACGGATCAGTATCTTCCACCCGAACCATACCCGTCTTTTCCGAGTACTCTGCCATCTGTCTAGGCGCTAACATCACCTCTTTTCCTGTAGCATTCACCCGAATACCCACCTTACCACTTACCAACACGGTCTGTACCACACCGTGTTGATACGTGTTCATATTAAATTCTGTCCCGTACACTTTCACCTCCATCCCTTCCTCCGTCACCACGATAAATGGATGTTTTGAATTAGGAGCCACCTCGAAATAAGCCTCTCCTGTCAAATACACTTTTCTCTCTTCGCCTGTAAAAGCAACCGGGAAACGAAATTCTGTCATCGAATTCAACCAAACCTTACTCCCGTCAGACAACGCCAACTGGTAAAATCCCCCCACCGGGATACGCATCGTATTATAAATCATCCCTTCCCCCTGCACCTTTGCCGTCGTATAATTCAATCCGGTCACCGAATCATTTTGAATTCCCGTCTCATTCACTCCCTCTATTGATACACATTGTTGATTCAAAACCACTCGTTCGCCCGTACTTAAAATTAACTCAGCTTTCACACCCGGTACAATCCGTTCTGTCTCCGCCAGCATCCGCATCTCATCCAAATTTCGCCATTCATTGACCATACGTCCCACGAACAAACCGATAAACAAAATAACAGAAGCAGCCACCGACCAACGTAACGTCATCCGTCGACTCTTTCTTTCTTGAATCGTGTTTTCCAACCGGGCAAATTCCTCCTTCTTATCCCGGTTAAAATCTATATTCATCCGCTTCTGATAAACCGTGGCAAATTCCTTCAGCAACATCACGTGTTCCGGATCTTTCATCCACACCTCAACCTTCGCATCATCCAAATTCCCCCGATCCGTCAATATCAGGTTAGCAAATTCGATATCTTCATCCGTGTATCCCATAGATTGTCATTTTACATCTATCACACGTACCCTTCAAAAAAGGGTGACAAAAAAGATATTTTTTTATCTAAAATCAAAAATAAAAAGATAATCACCTATTACTCAATATGAAAAGTAAAATAGATTCGCCCTGTAACTCATCCCTCAAAAACTTCAACGCCCGCGACATATGTTTCTTGATCGTGTTAATACTCACATCCAGTTCATCAGCTACCTCTTGATATTTTTTCTCCTCCACCACGCACTTCAAGAAAACCTCCCGTTGTTTATCCGGCAACTGAGCCAATTTCTCTTCCACACGAGCATAACGCTCATCGTACTCGGCTAATTCGTCTGAAGCAGCTTCCAGTAGCTGACTCACCTCCCGTTCGTTCACCTCCACCACCCGCAAATGTCTCAAGTAATTCAACGCATAATTCTGGGCCAACGTAAACAAATAAGATTTTGCAGAATAGGATAAATCCAACCGTTTCCGGTTATTCCAAAAAGTCAAAAAAGTATCGTGAACAATATCCTTAGCCACCTCTTCATCCCTCACGTAACCATACACGAATCCCACGAGATTCCCGTAATGCAAATCAAACAACTCCACAAAAGCCTTATGCTCCAAAAAATCTTTCGACATATTATCCTTTATTCACGACATCTTACCTGCAAAAATAAACTATTTGTCGTGTTATACAATAACCCTCGGAAATATTTAATTAAAAAAGAGGCTATTCCCAAAGGAATAACCTCTACAAACATTTATACAAACACAATTCGTTATTTCTCAAACAACTCTATCAACTTCGTATCCAACCACCCTCCACGAGCATTTGTCAAGATAATCTTACCTTGGGGATCGATCAGAAAAGAACTAGGAACCCCGCTAATTCCGTATTTTTTCACGATAAACCCGTCAAATCCTTCTCCTTTATCGCACACCTGCAACCAAGCCATTTGTTCCTGTTCCAATGCTTTCTTCCACTGTTCTTTATTAGCATCAATTGACACGCTCACGATATCAAATCCTTTCGCGTGATAAGCCGAATACGCATCTTTCAGATGAGGAATATCCCCCCGACACGGACCACACCAGGAAGCCCAAATCTCCAACAAAGTATATTGACCGGGGTTTATCACATCCGATAAATTCACCGTATTCCCTTCTTTATCCAACATATCAATATCCAGATACTGATCCCCTACGTAAACCGGGATGCTATTTAATCTTTTCTCCAGCGCCTTTCCCTTCGGACTATTTCGCAACGGTTCCGACAACAAAGCCAACACCTTGTTTATCTCACCTCGCCCGTACTTGGTTATCGCCAACGTACCAGCAACATACAGGGCTACCGGAGAATCCGAATTCTCTTGAATAAATTTCACCTTGTAACGATAAATCTCATCTTTACAATTCTCCAATTCTTCCAAAGCGTCATAAGCGGGTTGCATATTCTTACGTCCCAACTCGTCGGCCTTCGCGTAATAATAAGCCACTCGATACTTCTCGAATAATGTAGAATTCAAGGTGGACAAGGGTTCCAACCCTTTATCGTATTTCATGTACAAATCATTAGCCGGAGAACCAGTAATTTTAATACATCCCGGAACCGTCTTACTCGATTTAGTAGGCAAACTATCATAAGGAGCTTCCAACGTCATGGATGAATTATCAACAAAGATCGGTAACTTCACCGTACTTTTCCATTCTCCTCGCTGACTGTCATTTTTATAAATCGTGATACAACGCATTTCAGGAGATTCCACTTTCCCGTTAAATTCAAACTCACCATTTTTAATCGTGGTGCTATCATAAAAATGCCTGTATTGTGAGAGATCAGTCAAGAAAACTTTCACCCCCTCTCCACCCCCACTGATTTTCCCTTTAATTTTAAAACCATCAGCATGACACAAACTTATGCTTGCCAACAAGATTACAACGTAAACGCATATAAACTTCATCATAACATTACTTCTTGTTATATTTTTCCAACAGAGGAACAATCACATCTTTTTCAGAAGGACGGGGAGCAGAAGCGGAAATAATCTTAAAATCTTTATCAATCAACAAGAAACGTGGAATTCCCGTAATATCCCATCCCGTCCGAACCAACGGATCGGTAGAAAACAACTCTAACACCTTTCCATGATCGGCATCTCCTTTCAATTTATTCAACCACACCTCCGTATTGTCATCCAAAGAAATACCAACGAATTGAATATTCGGAAACTGCTTGCTTAACTCGTTAAAATAAGGCATCTCTCCCAAACAAGGCATACACCAAGTAGCCCAAAAATCCACGAACAAAACTTTGCCTTTATAATCACTTAATTTACCCTCCTTCCCATCCATATTCACTACCGTGAAATCAATTGCAGGACGTCCCTCCATCAACTTTGCCCGTTTCTCCAATCGCCCTAAAAATGCTTGTTTAAAATCCGCATTTTTCAACTTGGAACCGTAGGCATACAATTCATCATAAAGTGATTTCGTCATTTCCTCGTCCATCCGTTCCCCCACACCATAAATTTCATTCAATTCTTTCAACCGTTGTGATTTCGGGAAATCAAAAATAGAAGGGTCTATTTCATTACAACTCGACAACACATCTCTCACCACAGCAACCTCCAAATACTTATCCTTAGCAGAAATCTCCTTTAACAACGGATTTATGTATTCCCGGATAGACTTGTTAAAATCATTCGCAACCTTTTCTCCCTCTTCCCGTGTCTTACAATCTTTCAAAAGATCAGAATACCATAAATATGCCATATAACTATTAGCCAAATCTGCCTTAATTCGCATCATTTCCATCTCTCTAAACTCCTTGCTCACGTTATTCAACGCTTTCAACTCTTCTATTCGTTTTTGAGCCATTCCATCAATTAACTTTTTAGTTTGCTCAAAATTCTCTTTCACGTTTCGTCCAGCTTCCATAAACGAACCAGCTTTAGGGAATAAACGTCCTTTCAAATAATTATTCGCCTCTTCACCTTTCCCTTTGAACCAACTTTTCGGCTGAGAAGTTCCCAAATTCACCTCCATATCATCCCCCGGAGACAAGTACAACGTATTCCGTCCAATCTGAAAATAAGTCGGTTTTTCCAACGGTACCACTAAATCAAAAGTTCCGTCATCATTCACCGGGATACGGATTACATTTATATCCGATACATCACCCACGGCTCCCGCCAATTCCATTTTTACATTGTTACTTCCGAATTCTTTCAACGAACCGTGTAAACGAGCGGACTTCGGTCCCGCACAAGCACCTATCCCTAAAAGAAGAAGGGCTACCATCATCATTAAATTTTTTCTCATACAGTAATTTTTATTAATTTAATTATTAACAAGGCAAAAAGAGAACTCTATGCCTGCTCCCCCGAAGAGGATTAGCAGGCACATCGTTATATCAAAAACTTGTTCCCTATTCTACAAGAACAAAATATCTTTCACATCACCAAAATCAGTATAAACTTGAGTCGCCGGATAGTTTTCACTATCAGTCCCAACACCTCCGGTTACAGAAAGATTCAGTACGACAAAATCACATTTTCCGTTCCCCATGTCAAAAACAATCCCCAGACTACGATTAGGATCAAATTCATAATTCGTAAAATCCAAATAATTTGTGTTAATCTTAGCCTTTTTGGCAAATTTCATCATCGTTGCTTTTCCTCCCGCATGCGTGTACACCGGAGTCGCTTTTCCCCCACTCTGTTTAAAATCCAAACGATAAACCACGTTTCCTACCGTGTAAAATAAAATACCGCTGTACGACATGGTAGAAGCAAAACAACTATTTTCATCCATTCCCTCAGGTAACTTCAGCTTATAGTAACCGGCAAAAGCAGGATGTCCATCAACAGTCGAAACCATTCCGTCCATATTAAATTCATACACGAAACAACTATCCAGACCTTTTATGGAAACGCTGTTAGCATAAAAACCACGACTATTATTAGGATCAAACTCGTAACCAGCCCCTACCCAAAGAACTTTTTGCTCTACAGGCAAATTATTCACATCAACATCCGTCACGTTATTGTCCCGCTTCGGAACAGGATTAATTCTATAACTAGATGGATTCTCATTTGTCGGATTAAAACGATTAGGATCTCCCGTAGTCGATCGACTTTGATTTTGATAGAAACAGAAACGATGTCCCGCCTCATCATATAATATCGCACCAAATCCAGCTTTGGATGCATACTTTATTCGTATATTATCTCCCAAATCTGCAGCTATATTTGCTTTATATAGTTTCATTGCTGCCGGACTTTGGAAAAGAACTCCATCCGACAGACAAACAGCTCCCCACGAAGCCTCCCCATCAATCAACTTTACGTTAGAATAATTAAAACAACTTTGATCCGATGAGTACACCATTTTAGTCAACGGACTCATTAACTCAAACTTCTTCCACTGACACATAACGCCTGACTCCTCCGGTTTATCCGTGATAACAGAAAACAAATTAAACATCTCCCCCCTGCCATATGGATAATAATAAGTAATATAATTACCCAGACATTGAGCCATTCCCTCTAAACGTTTTCCCGTTTCCTTATAATAAGCATCCTGTGTCTTCAATATGCAATTCCCCATATATTCAACAGCACCCAATGCAGCGTGCCCATTCTCATTATGCAGAATCATCCACGCCCCATCATACGGTTTTACAAGTTTTATCTTCACATTAAAAGGATAATTAATTTCGGTCAACTTATCGTACACGTTCAATCTGAAATAATGTTCGTACTCCAAATCCGGATCATCCGGAACAATATGGAATCGTAACGTATCAATTCGGCTAATCGTATCGTTATCATCGTGTCCCTCAATAAACTCATTAATCACGGAATGTACCCACATAAACTCCAAATTATCCCTATTCTTTTGCAAAGATTGACTTAACTCGGGAATGATACACACGGTCGTGTCCCCATCCAAACGATACGAATAAACATCATCCAAAAGAACTGTAATCGTATTAATTTCCTCGTAATCATAATTTCCTTTATCGTCATAACAAGCCGCTAAAAGAAAAACAATCAAAATATAGAATACCTGTTTCATAACTTTCATCATTAATTACATTATCACATCATTTCGGATAAATCAGGAAATTCAATCCATTCACCCGTATTCTCATCTAGTAAAGGCGGATTAGAAGAATCGGCCTTATACTCTTCCAGTGATTCATACAACACATTTCCCATAAGAGCTTCAAAAAAACTGTCTTCATTATAATACCAGTTCATGAAACTCACACATCCTAACATCGTTATCATGTAACGCATTTTCGTTTCACTCCACTCCCCGAAAAAGAACACTGGTTCATATTCCCAATCCTCTTGCGTAATTCCCCATAATTCCATGGAAACCTTATCCTCTGCCTTCAAATTAAACACCTGTCTTTCCCGCGTTCCAGCTTCAAAATCCGATTGCGAATAATCAAACATTAATTTCGTCGTGTAAGTAATATTTCTCGTTGCCGGACGTTTTACAATCACCCTAAACGTAGCAACAGCCGTATCTGCCGGGACATAATATTCTTCCGGAAAAATCACCTCCAATGCATTTTCCGCAGGAGCCTCAGACTTCAACACCACTTTCCGTGGGTAATTCACAATCTCTCCCATTATCTTTACCCCTACAATCACCGTATCTTGCAACAAAGAATCACCCTGAACATTCATTCCAAAATTCTTTTCCCATTCCAAGTACTTCTCATCATCACTCCAATAATATTTACTTCCGTTCAAGTATCGTCCCCTGAAATTAATCTCGCCACCTTCCCCAAATTCCACCATATCATATTTTTCGCAACTCGAAAAAAATGCAAGCAAAATCATCAACAACCCTATATTTTTACTCTTTTTCATAACATCCATTTTACGTTATAACCATTATTCATCGCATCAATTAGTCATTCCGAATAACTCCTCGTTTTCCGGCCAAGTGAACATATAATTTTTCTCAACCATCCTTTCCACCGGACAATGCAAGAAAGTCGTGTAACCATGCCGCTTGTAGAAAAAGAATAATTGTCCTTCCCCGTAGAACTCCTTGCGATACTCTTTCTCAATCTCATTCAAACGCGTAGCTTCCGTTAAACCCGTGGGATCAACACCCCTAGCTTCACGCACCTCATTCAGATAACCTGCAGCAGTTTGGGCATCCGCTGCACACTCGGCCAGAACGTAATACATCTCTGCCAAACGAATCAACACCACCGTTCCTTCTGTAGAAGGCCACATGTTCTCCTGTCTATATTTCCGGGTTGTTATCCCGTTTAAAGCAAAGTCAAAACTAACCCCTTCCCGTATTCTAAAATCATTCGTACCATCATGAGTGACATCAAACATTTCGTACAAAAAATTCATTGTCGAAACATAATAAGAACCGTTAGTCCCGAATTCCTCTTTCACCTGTAAATCAAAATCATCCACGTATATCGAAAACACAATCTCCTTCGAACGCTGCAAATCAGCTACATCGGCCACGAAATCAAATTGTTTGCTATCGATCACCTGTTTCGCATAATTAGCCGCCTCGATTTTATTCCCCGCATACAAGTATACCCTAGCCAATAAAGCTTTCACCGCATACAAGTTCATACGTTTATGACGATAAAACAAAAAACGGTCACTTGTCATATTCTGCTCTTCATACTCATCTTTCGGAAAATCAAAGTTTAACGGATCAGTATCAGTCAACAATATTTCAGCTTGTTTCAAATCGGCAATAATACTATCTACCACCACGTTTGATGCCTGCATTTCTTTAGGCTCCCGGTTAAATACCGTCCGGTAAGCAATTCGTTTGGACGTAGGGTTCTGTTCGTATATAGTTCCATACATCCGCAACAAATCAAAATGCAGAAATGCCCGTAAACCTAAAGCCTCCCCCTTAATAATCTCATAATAATTTTCCGTAGTAAAAACATCCCGCTTCTTATCACAATAATACAGCAAATTATTCACGTTAGCGATAATATTATACATCTTACCCCATATCGTTGTCGTGTAACTTTCTGTCTTCGTTGAAGGGAACGTGTACCACAATTCATCTTGATAAGCTTCCACATTCGAAGGTTCATAACGCTGTCCTAAAATATCCAAAAAGCCGTAACTCAAATTTTTAGCATACAAATCCTTGGATGCCATTTTAATATAGATTCCGGTCAAAGCCTCCTTAAAACCTATCTCCCGACTAAACACCTCTTCTTCCTCCACGGTCGTTTTGGGTTGTACGTCCAACCAATTCGAACAAGAAGAAAAAAACAATATACTCAAACAAACAATTATATATCTTTTCATACCCTATATATTTTTAGAAAGTCACACTTAAAGACATGGAAGCCTGACGTGAGAATGGATATTCTATTCCCCGTTCCATTTTCACTGTTGAAAAACGACAAATATCCTCCATATAGAAACCAATCGTTGCAGAACTAATCCCCACACGTTTCAACCAATCATATCTCGAAGCTTCCATCCGGTAGGATAAATTAATCGTGGTAAACGCAAACTCATTGTCATCCATCACGAAACGTGAACTCTCTTTTGTATCCTCCTTATAAATATCCCCGTCAATAGCTTTGAACAAGACTTGGTCTCCCGGTTTTTGCCAACGACTATATAAAGCTCTCCGGTCTGCATTTTGTCGCAAATTAGCATTCTCAACCTTATCAATCAACGTTTGGTTAAACACCTGCCCACCCCAACGGTATTGTCCGGCAAGCGTCAAACTGAAACCTTTATAAGTAAAAGTTGTTGACACTGCTCCTTGAAACTTAGGTTCGGTATCTCCCACGGGAACTTGATCGGACGAAGAATACAGGTTGGTCAACTGTCCGTCCCGGGTTAAAAATACCTCCCGTCCTGTTTGAGGATCAATACCCATGGAGCGAACAGCCCAAATCGTGGTTTGTGAATAACCGTTTTCATAACGGGGCAACGGATGTTTTTTCCGTTTATCTTCCAAGGCCATTCCCGGATTATTCAACAGATCATCCTCTTTATCCGCCTCTGCCATCTGTTTCTCATTCATCACCTTCAACGCGTTCGAAATTTTCTCGATCTTTGATTTATTACGTGCACCATTCAATATAATATTCCAATATGCTTGCTTGGCCGGATTACTATACGGCATTAAACGCAAAGTCACCTCATATCCCTTATTGGAAATCTCTCCCAAATTTTCCTTCATCGTTGAAAAACCCACCGAGGGTGCCATAGAATAATCCAATAAAGTATTTTTCGTATATTTCTCATAATACTCGAACCGGGCACTCACGATATTACGTAACACAGAAAAATCCAACGACACATTATAATTCCTCGTCTGCTGCCACTTCAAATCGGGATTCCCTAAACCATATATCTCCGTCCCTACAACATCCGAACTCTTATACGTCTTCATCAAATTTTTATAAGTGTACATCTGCAAGGACTGATAAGGAGTAAAACCTTGTGACCCCGTGATTCCATAAGTTCCCCGTAAAATCAATTCCTCGAAAATTCCTAAATTCTTGATGAATGTCTCTCGATCTGCATTCCACCGTAAACCGACAGACCAGAAAGGAGCATAACGATTATTTTTACCAAATTCCGAAGAAGCATTTACACTCATACTATAATCAAGAGCATACCGTTGCTTGTAGGAATAATTCAATGTCATCATAAAAGCCAAAGCACGAGCAACATTCTCACTACCCTCCGTATCTTCAAACTCGGTTCCCATATGCACTTCACTCAATTTATCATTCGGGAAACCCATCATGGAAAACGTGGTTGTTTTCGTAGAGTTTTCGTTTATGCTATAACGAGCATACGCTGCCAGCAAATGATCACCAAATGCTTTATTATACGCCCCGGACAAACTGAGACGATAAGAAGTTCCTTCCTTCTTGGTCCAATCATATGACCCTTTCTTAGCGGGATCCGACTCTTGATAAAAATCATTATGCTGAGCTGATTTGAAAATCTCAACTGTCCCATCTTTCCGTGTTAATGTAAAATCCAGACTCAAACGCAAATTATCAATCGGTAAATATTCCACCTTCAACGCTTCCCGAAGCTCAAAATCCCGGCTCTCGTCCTTCGATTCGAATTGTTTATTCCAAAGTGGATTCAAAGTCGGGGTACCGTAGTAAGCCACAACATCACCAAACCCATCTCCCGTACGATTATCGTCCAACAACTGCCGGATATTCCCATGACTATCCGTCTTACGATAATAAGGGTTTACTCTAGCATATTCTTGAAAACTCCCGTAAGGAGAAGTTCTAGCCCCGTCAGAATAATCCACCGACAGAGAATTATTGATTAATATTTTATTCGCCCGATAATTCAAATCAATTTTCCCTGTCTTCGTGTTCAGATCCGACTCCTTCATCACTCCAGGTGCCCATTTAGCTCCCAAATAAATTTTATAACGTAACGTCCGGTCTCCCCCTTCAACGGTCAGCCCATGCCGATGGGAAAAAGAGGTTTGCACCGGTTCCGCAAGCCAATATGTATTCACCCCTCTCAACACTTCTTGTCGAAGATTATTATAATAATTCATTAATCCCAAATCATCTTTATAAGAATAGTATCCCGCCATTTCCTCTATCCGTAACTTCTCTTCCGCATTCATCAAATCATAAACACTCAAATCCGGCCATTGTAACTCATAATTTCCATTATATGTAAACCGTAACTTCCCAGGAGCAGGAGCTTTTGTCTCCACGACTACCACCCCATTGGCAGCCTCTGAACCATAAATAACCGTAGCAGCGGCATCTTTCAGTAAAGTAATTGATTCCACCTGTTCCGGATCAAGATCCATGATCGTAGTTGCATCAACTCCAATCACCCCATCCAAAACAAACAAAGGTTGATTGGGACGAGTATTCACGTCACCCCGCAAAACGACCACGTCATCACTTTGGTAATTTCCCATACTTGCCTGACCGCGCATCTGGAAATCAGGGATAGCATTCGGATTCGATCCCGTCAGATTACTCGTATTCATTTTAAAACCCGGATCCAGCATTTGTAGCGCTTTCAGCACGTTACCCGATGTCATACGTTTCAGTTCCTCTCCGGATACTTGTGTAGCCGAACCCGTGAAACCCTCTTTCTTCCGGGTAAAAATACCCGTCACTACCACTTCATCCATTTTTTCAGTCTGCTCCTCCATCACAACCTTCAACTCCTTCTTTCCCGCTAGAATCTCTTTATCCTTAATATCTGCCAGTTTCACCTTTTGCGTCTCCATCCCCACGAAACGAAAAACCACCACACCTTTCAACTCTTTCGGTAAAGGCAAACTGAACTTACCATCCACATCCGTGGCACATCCCACCGTTGTACCTTCAACAAGAACGGTAACTCCGGGTAAAGGATCTCCTCCTTTATCCACCACTTGTCCTTTCATCAGAACGGTTTTCTCTTCTTCTTTAGCAACAACTGTTTTCGGGGTAATTACAATCAGGTTATCCACTAGTCGATAACCGAATCCCTCCCCGAAAATAACCTGTACAAGTTCATCTAACGTTGCTTGATTCAGATTCACTGAAATCTTTTTTGTCACATCCACTTCTTTTTTACTGAAAAAGAAATCTTGTTTCAACTGCTTTTCGACTTCCAAAATTACCTGCTCAACAGTAGCATCTTTCAGTCTCAAGCTAACCGATGCATTCTGGCTTCGAACCTCCGCTGAAAGATGTGTCAATCCTATCAGCATGAATAAAATCACTATCTTCATCACTCGAAATAGGTTAAAAAGTTTCCTGAATGTGCTGTTCATGCACACACCTCGTTTTTTTTTCATAACTTTGTAATTGAATTAATACTTGAATTCTCTTCGGAGAATGAACACGGGGGTTGTTAGCGGCAATCCCCGTTTTTCTTTCCTAACGTTTTATAATAGTTATCACTTTTCCTTTTACTTCAAAATCAACATTTGTCGTTGCCTTGATCACGGACAACACTTTATCCAAATCCATATCCCGCTTAATCACGCCTCGGAATTCGTAATCTTTCAGTTCCGAATTCTGGTAGAACACCTCGAAATCATACCAACGCTGCAACTGGCGCATGATCAAATCCAGTGTCATCGCCCGGAACACGAACCGTCCCTCCCTCCAAGCCACGTATGGCTCCACATCCACCTCTCTCACGGTCAATAGTCCCGACTGCACATTCATCACGCTCTGCATCCCCGGTTTCAGCATCTCTTCCTGCTTGTTCTTCATGGATGCCACCCGAACCGATCCGTTCACCAGCGTCGTGTAGATCTGCCCGTCATCACCATAAGTGTTCACGTTAAACGATGTTCCCAGAACAGTCACTTCCGCCCCGTTCATTCGAACGATAAAAGGACGCAAGCTATCTTTATGTACCTCGAAATAGGCCTCTCCTTTCAAATCAACGATCCGTTTCCCGTCACTGAATTCTACCGGATATTTCAATTCGGAATCCGCATTCAAAAACACCTTGGTACCATCCGATAATACCAATGAATACTCTCCCCCGACAGGCGTTGTCAACTTGTTATACTCTTCTGTTACCATTCCTTTTCCATGCTCTTCATACACGATTCCCTGACTGCTGGTAGCCACCCGTACTCGTTCATTCAACAAAATATTCAAATTCTGCCCTTGTTCCAACACCACCTCTTTCCCGTCAGCCATCATTAAAATAGCCTTTGACGTTCCGGGCTGCATCACGCTCTTTGCCAACTCTTGCTCCTCGTGTATATCCCGAACCCCGCTTATCGTGCGTCCCACGAATAAACCCACCAACAAGATAATCGAAGCCGCAATCGACCAGCGCAAAGTCATCCGACGACTCTTCCGATCATAAATACTCTTTTCTAAATACAGGAATTCTTCCTCACCACTCTCTCCATGGCTTTGTCTCGACAACTTTTGCCGGATTGCCGCAATCTCGTCCAATAACTCAACATGATCTTTCTCTTTCAACCATGCTGTCACTTCCTCGTCATTCAACTCTTCCCGCCGAGCAAGTAACCTATTGGCAAATTCTATATCATCATCCTTATAATCCATTTTTTGCTATTTTTACAATAACACAACAAGCCTCCTCAAATGGGTGACAAAAATTAAATATTTTTTGTTCGGGAATAGTTGATCCTTCCGTTATGGTTGCTCTCCCCTTTCACTACCTCATAAACATAGTAACTACATAACATGATTTCTCCCTTGTCATTGATAATCAAGTGGAGTTTGAACCCGAAAAACCACCCATGGAGCACTGTACTCCTAATAACCAGGAAAATAATTTTAATCTTATATCGAACTCACGTTAGAATTAAGCATTTTGATGAAATTTCTACCTGATAAAACTATCATCTTGTAATCAATTTGTTATAATAGACTTATCATGATGTTAACATTTACTATTGTAATCTAATATTTTGCTATTTTAATAGGAGCGGAATAGGGGAGGAATGGGAGCGGAATGGGAGCGGCTTACAATATGATAACAATATGATAGCAAATTGTTGACAACATTTTACATTAATTCAAACTGATCTTTTGTTGAAAATCCCTAAACCTATGAATACAAAAACACTCGGTTAGGGGTATTTTAAGGTAACGAATAAATATCTGACGAGAGTTCGATATAAAAACGGTAAGTTATATCGAATTCACGTTAAATACTTAAATTCCCATGTATGAGCATCCAACAAAAAAACAGGACTCTCGAAAATCCTGTTTTCAAATTATTCCGGAAAATAAAGGAATACCTCTATTTATATTTCTTCATTATTTTCTCGATAACCTCAGCTGTTAACTCATGTCCTTGCAGGAAAGGAAACCCTTCCCAACGAACAATACCTTTCGGATCAATCAAAATCACGTGAGGAATTCCCTTTACCCCAAGTGCTTTCTTCATTACTCCTTTAGTATCCACTGCACTATAATATTCAATATTCGGGTCTTTCATCTCTTTCACTTTAGCGGCAGTTTCATCAGAAATTCCGATAACGACCAACTTTTTCCCGAACTTTTTAGCAAATTCGTTTAATTCAGGAATAGCTTTCCGGCACGGACCACACCATGTTGCCCAAAAGTCAATCAGAATGAATTTACCCTTCAATTTCGGTTGTTGGGAAATCCACTCTTCCACCACAAATTCCGGGGCTTTCTTATTCAAAAAAGAGTCTGCCCATAATTTTTTTCCGTTATTGGACTCTTGTCCAAAGACGTTTGACAGGGTCAACGTCATTACGATACATACAATTAACTTCATCATTTTTTTTCACTATTTTAAATTAACATCCCAATTTTCAAACATTTATACTCGTTCCCGTTTCAGCAGGAATAACATCACCATTTCCACCTTCAACTCGTTTCGCAGGAATTTCAATCCTCGTGAAATATGAGTCTTTACCGAATTTACACTAATTCCCATCACGTCAGCCACGTCCTTGTATGTTTGGCCTTCAACAAAACATTTCATCAGTACTTCCCGTTGTTTTTCAGGCAATTCGTCGAGTTTCTCGTTCAAGCGGGCCATACGTTGTTCATAATCATCCAATTCCTCATCAGCATTCTGCAACGCCTCAACAACTTCCCGTTCGTTCATAGCCACGACACGCAAATGTTTCAAATAATTCAAGGCGTAATTCTTGGATAAGGTGAACAGGTAGGACTTCAAAGAATAAGAAGTATCCAATTTCTTTTGATTCTTCAACACCACGAGGAACACATCATGCACAATGTCCTTGGCCACCTCTTCGTCGTTCACGTAGCTACACACAAATCCGACCAAATCACCGAAATGGGATTTAAATAAACTTTCAAAAGAATCACTATTTAAATCATTTCCTATCATGATACGCATATAACTAACACGACCTCTATCTATGCAAAAGTAAACTTTTTATTGAAGACGACAAACAACTGGCCCAATTATAAAATAAACTGTTCTCGCATCAACATGGGAAAAGACACTGGCAGGTTTCAAGGGATTCGGATTAATTTTGTAAATTTGCTGACAGGTGGATAAGGACTTTCCCCGGACAAGGCAAAAAACAACATCATAAATCAAAAACAGGCTCGCATGACATATGTTAATATAACCTATCGAAAACTATTTCTTATCCTCTTTTTACTCGTGTTACCGATTGTAATCAAAGCCGAGCAGAAGGGATTGGAGGAACAATTACGAAAAGTCATAGCGAATAAAAAAGCACAAATTGGTATTGCCGTGATCATTAATAGTAAAGATACGATCACGATTAATAATGATGCACGTTACCCGATGATGAGCGTGTTCAAGTTGCATCAGGCTTTAGCAGTTGCCGATTATTGCGAGAAGAAGGGCTTGTCTTTCGATACATCTATTTATATTCGTAAGGCTGATCTGAAAACGGACACGTACAGCCCGCTCCGGGACCTGTACCCGGATGGGGAAATTTCTCTCCCAATAAAAGAATTACTAGAATACACCTTGCATTTAAGCGATAATAATGCCTGTGATATTCTTTTCCTGCAAACTGGAGGCACGGAGGCTACGGATCACTACATCCGCACCAATTTGGGCATGAGACATTTCGCAATCAAAGCCACCGAAGACGAAATGCACCAAGATAAAAACAAATGCTACCTGAATTGGAGTACTCCACTTGAAACGGTAAGAATGATTGAATTACTGTTGAACGTGCCGCTATTCGATGACGAGTACCAAAAATTTATCAAAACGACCATGATGTCCTGCGAAACGGGAAAAGATCGGTTAGCACGCCCTCTGCAAGGAAACAAAGCAATCCTCGGTCATAAAACCGGGACCGGTGATCGGAATGACAAAGGACAAATTATCGGGATGAACGATGTCGGGTTCGTGTACTTGCCCGATGGCCAAAACTACACGATCGCTGTTTTTATAAAGGACTCAGAAGAAAGTGAGGCCGCAACAGCCCGAATTATTGCAGATATTTCAAAAACGGTATATCGACACGTTACGAATAACAGTCACGAATAAAACCATGAAACACTGAACCACACGACTATTTTCATCATTCACTTGCTTTATGGTTAAGAACTGCTAACAGATTACTCCAACACGAATGAGCCTCGAATATCCCCACTAAGAAGGAGTAACGATAATTCGGAAACTTTTGCTTGGTAGATAGCGGATAACTTCCGGTCGACGGCATCAATGTAACTACGTTGAAATTCCCTGAATTCGATTCCGGAAAGCGACCCGATCTTATATTTTTCTAAAGCCGCATCCAAATTGGCCTCAGCCACACTAGCACTTTCAATCTCGAAATTTACCATCAGCAGGTTGTTTTCATAGGAATTATACATCAACGCCAAATCTCCCAGTGTTTCTTTTTCTACTTCTTGGTAGGAAAGTTCGGTATTTTCCAATTCCAGTTTGGCATTCTTGATCTTCGTCCGGTTTTGTAAACGGCTGAATATAGGAACATTTAACGAGAATCCCCAATAAAAACCGTTTGACCGGTTCAACGTGGTACTGGAAGAGGGTGTATCTGTCTTGTTATAGTTGTACCCGGAATTGAAATCTAGCGTCGGGAATAATACGGCACGGGCATTTTTTAAATCCAGCGCAGAAATTTTCTGATCTTTTTTAGCGATCAACAAGGTGGTGTTTCCTTCCAAAGTTTTTTGCTCCAAGGTACCCAATGCCAGTTGCGGCCCCAGCAAGATCGTGTCTTGCACGTAGTTCACCATTTGCAAATCCGTATTCATCAATTTGTTCAACGTGATATAGGCACTTTTTAAAGCCTCCTTTTGCCGCACGTAGGTAGAGCTATCCGTGTTCAAATCAATTTTTGCCTGTTGAGCTTCTAACCCTGATCTATTCCCAATCTTGTAACGTACTCTGGCCTCATCATAACGTTCATTCGAAAGTTCCAAAGAATGACGTGCTGCTATCAACTTATGGTGTTGTACCAGCACGTTATAATAAGCTGCACTCACGTTCAAGATCAAGTTCTCCACAGCTTGCTGCACGGCGAGTTCGCCCATTGCCAATAACTCTTTCTGTTTTTCATGGGTGGTGAACATCTCTAACCCGTCAAATATCCGCCAGTTCATAGCAACACCCGCGGTGTAGTTATCCGTTTTTACATCCGACATCTTATTCAGCTCTCCCACGCTATTCTCGGTCTTCGTGTCATTCCGGGTCTGTGTCTGTTTCACAGTCCCTTCCAATGTCGGTAGGAAAGTCGAGTAATTCAAATTATTCTTATCCATCCGAGCCTCGTTCCGGATGATTTTAATGGAAAAATTTGATTCCAAGGCTTTTTCCAAACATTCATCCAAACTTACACGTTGCGCGGAACAATTGAAAATTGAGAATTGAAAATTGAAAATGAACAATAAAATGATCATTTTCCCTATCCATTTCATATATCGTAAATTCTGTTTTTTCATAGTCATTCTTTAATTCTACTCGCAAATTTTTCAATTTGTTCAATCTTCTATCTCTTCTATTATTTTTACTTTTTTCGAGGAGAGGTAAGTGTAAATAGCCGGGATCACGAAAAGTGTCAACAGGGTGGAACATACCATACCCCCCACTACAGCGATACCCATGGCAACACGGCTCTCAGCTCCCGCACCCGTGGCCATTGCCATCGGAAGAATACCTAACACGGTAGACAAACTCGTCATCAGGATCGGACGTAAACGAGACACGGCCGAATCCTCTATCGCCTCACGCATGGACAAACCGGCTAACTTACGTTGGTTGGCAAATTCCACGATCAGGATACCGTTCTTCGAAACCAACCCGACCAACATGATGATACCAATCTGGCTGAAAATGTTCATGGTCTGCCCAAAATACCACAAAGCAACCATAGCACCGATCAATGCCAATGGAATGGTAAACATGATGATTAACGGATCACGGAAACTTTCGAACTGCGCAGCAAGTACCAAATAAATAAATACCAACGCCAACATGAAGGCGAACATCAAACTGGAAGAACTTTCCACGAAGTCCTTGGATGTTCCAGATAACGTGGTTTTAAAGTCATCGCTCAATACCTCATCGGCAATACGATCCATCTCTTCCAATCCTTGAGAAAGAGTCACGCCCTTTGCCAGACCGGCAGAAACGGTTGCCGACACGAAACGGTCATAACGATATAACTGTGGCGGCATGGAACTTTCGGACGTTGTGATCAGATTATCCAGATGAATCAAGTCGCCATTGTTATTCCGCACGTATATTCCTTTCAAGTCACTCGGTTTGTTTCGATCTTGACGCTCCAACTGGGAAAGTATCTGGTACTGTTTTCCATTCATGATGTAGTAACCCACCCGTTGCTCACTCATGGTCAACTGAAGTGTTCTGGCAATATCCTGCACGGAAACCCCCATACTGGCAGCCTTGTCCCGATCAATATTAATGGTCAACTCCGGTTTCGTGAACTTCAAATTCAAATCAGATGCCGAAAATACCGAACTCTTGTTCACCTCGTCCATGAAAATAGGTAATATCGCCTTCAAATCATCCAGATTTTTCGCTTGGATTACGTATTCCACCGGAAGTCCTCCCCGCCGGCCACCGAAGGTCTGTTGCTGGGAAACCAACGTTCGGCCTCCTGTAAACTGACGCACGTCTATAGCTAACTCGTCGGCAATCTCCTGTTGAGTCCGTTTCCGCTTGTCTGCATCAACCAACCATAATTGTAAACTTGCACGGTTTGTTTGTCCTCCCCCGATGAATTGAATCACTTTCTCTTGTTCCGGCACGGTTTGTTCCACAAAGGTTGAAATTTCATCCGCGTAACGGGCCATATACTCGTAGGTAGCTCCTTCCGGAGCGACAGAATTCAAACGAATATTCGAACGGTCCTCCAAAGGTGCCATTTCCGAGGGAATCAATAACCACAGGAAATAAATAGCTACACCGGAAGCCCCGAGTATAATGATTGACCAATAACGGACTTTCAAGAATCGCTGTAACCAACGACGGTACACCCGGTTCATTCCCTCGAAAAAAGGTTCTGTTTTCCGGTAAAACCAGTTTTGCGTGGCATTCCGGGTCAATAATTTCGTGGAGATCATCGGTGTAAATGTCAACGCCACGAAAGAGGAAACCACTACGGCTCCGGCAATCACCACACTAAATTCACGGAACAAACGCCCCGTGGTTCCTTCCAAGAAAACGATCGGGAAGAACACGGCCACCAACACCACTGTTGTCGCGATAACGGCAAAAAATATCTCGTTTGATCCTTTGAATCCCGCCTGCAACGGGGACATTCCTTGCTCTATTTTCGTGAATATATTCTCCATGACCACAATAGCATCATCAACCACCAAACCGATGGCCAGCACGACAGCCAGCAAGGTCAATATATTGATGGTAAACCCGGCCACGTACATAATGAAAAAGGATGCAATCAATGACACGGGGATTGCCAGAACAGGAATTAACGTCGTCCGCCAACTCCGCAAGAAAAGGAAAATGATCAAAACAACCAAGAGGAAAGCCTCGAAAATCGTGTCCTCCACCTCGTTGATTGAACTCCGGATGAATACCGTGTTGTCGAAAGCTATCGTGGCATCAATATCTTCCGGCAGGTCCTTTTCCAAATCCTGCATCACGAGATAAGCCCGGTCTGCAATATCAATGTAGTTTGCTCCCGGCTGGGGAATCAAAGCACACATCACCATGGGAAGGCCGTTACGTTTGGCTATACTCCGGGTGTTCTCGGCATCCACTTCCGCCACACCAATATCTTTAAAACGGACAATTTTTGATCCTTCTCTCGAAATGACCAGATTGTTGAAATCCTCGATAGACATTAATCGTCCCAAGGTACGAATTGTCAACTCGGTATTGTCTCCTTCCACTCGCCCGGAAGGTAATTCGATATTCTCTTTTTCAACGGCAGACTGCACGTCCATCGGGGTCAACCTATGTGCTGCCAGTAAAGCCGGGTCCATACGCAAACGCACGGAATAACGTTTTTCTCCCCAAATATCCACGCTACTCACGCCAGGGATAGTCTGTAACCGTTCTTTGTAATAGCGTTCGGCATATCCGCTCAGGTCGATCAACGAACGTTGACCACTACGCAAAGAAACAGCAAAAATAGGTTGGGCATCCGCATCCGCCTTGTACACGGTCGGGGGATCTATATCCTGCGGTAACCGACGTAACGTTCCGGAAACTTTGTCCCGGACGTCATTAGCTGCCGTTTCCAAATCCACGCTTAATTCGAATTCTATCGTGATCCGGCTTTGTCCATCACGGCTCGTACTACTTAACGAACGGATTCCCTGTATACCATTAATGGCCGACTCCAAAGGCTCGGTAATTTGTGTTTCAATAACATCGGCGTTAGCCCCCACGAACGAGGTCGACACGGATATTACCGGGGGGTCCACGCTAGGGTAGTCACGCACGCCTAAATATAGCAACCCGATAGAACCGACAATGACCAAAATCAAGTTTAACACGGTTGCCAGCACCGGACGCTTTATACAGGTTGAAGATAAACTCATACCACTGATTAATTTTAGATTTATGATTTTAGATTTTAGAATCTAAACTCTAAATTTTAAACTCTAAACTTTTTCTCTATTTATTCAACTTGACATTCACGATCATTCCCTCACGCAATTGCATCAAGCCTCCCGTTAACACGGTGTCACCCACCTGTATTCCGGAAGTTACTTCCACGAATTGGGAATCCCTACTGTCTGTTTGCACGGGTACGCTGGTAGCTTTTCTATTTTTTACTACCCACAAACGTTTCCCGTCCATCTCCGGCACGACGGCCTCTGTCGGAACAAGTATATATTTCAAATTCTCAGCTGTCATCAACTCCCCCTTCACGAACATTCCCGCTACCAAATTTTTAGTATTCCGGTAACGAGCCCGCAGATTTATGGTATGAGTAGCCACGTCCGCCTGTGGATCAACAGCATACACTTCTGCCTCGATCTGATGTTCCATCCCGCTAGGTTGGAAAGTAAGTTTTCTACCCACTAAAGGCAGGTCAATATATTTTTCAGGAATAGAAAATTCAATTTTTAAATAAGAATTATCAACAATCGTGGACACCTTAGTACTCGGTTGCAAGTAACTCCCCTCACTCACGAAACGAAATCCCATTCGACCGTCAAAAGGAGCCCGGATTTCAGTTCGAGCAATTTTAACCTTTAATAATTCAATATCAGCCAGATTCATATTGTACTCGGTCTCCAACTGCTGGAATTCTTCCACACTGATGGATTCCCGCTTTAATAGTATCCGCTGTCTTTCCAATTTGGCTGCCAATAATTCTTTTTGGAATTCGGCACGAGCGAGTTGAGCCTGCAAATCCGAATCATCCACTTTCACTAACAAGGTTCCTTTCTTCACCAACGTCCCTTCTTCAAAAGCGATCTTCACAACTTTACCGGCTGTTTCCGAAACCAGTTCGACTTCTTCATTTGCAACCAATAATCCCGTTACGGGAATTCCATTACCGGAAGTTGACATAGATGCCACGATCCCCGATACCGGTAAAGCCCCCCGGTTAGTCGCCCTGGGAGCTGTTGTCGGGGTTGACATCTCTTTATCCGAAGAAAAATCCAAACGAGGGATCACGATTGCTCCCACGATCACGACCGGAATTCCAATTTGTAAAACTCTCTTTAAACCTTTGTTCATATTTTAAATCATTACATACCAAAAATGCCTGTTTCAGCAAAGCTTAGACAAGTATTCACAACACTGTTGTTATGACATCAAATATCCCCAAAAGTTTATCAACAAACCGTTAATAGTTTGTTAAAATAACGAGATGTTTTAGATATTTTATTTAAAACCAATGGCGCCATTTAAACACGATGAAACCGAACACGGAAAAGAGTATCGAGATAACAATCACGATCAAAAATCCATAAGGATTTTCCTCCAAAGAGTTCGGAACATTCATCCCGTACAAACTAGCAATCAAGGTCGGTAACATTAATATAATCGAGATGGACGTCATCCGTTTCATCACGATATTCAAATTATTGGAAATCACCGAAGCGTAGGCATCCATTGTACCGCTTAAAATATCACTATAAATACGGGCCGAATCCTGAGCTTGCCGCAATTCGATCTCCACGTCCTCCACCAAATCCTCGTCGAAGAATTGCCGCTGCACTTTCAAGGTCTTCATTTTGATCAACAAGTTGTCATTCCCACGCAAAGAAGTGATAAAGAATACCAACGATTTCTCGATTTTCAGCAACCGTTGTAATTCTTCATTCCGGATGGAACGTTCCAATTCGACCTCTGCCATGTGCATTTGGGCGTTGATTTGTTTCAAGTATTTCAAATACCACACGGAGGCAGAAAGAAACAAACGGAAAACAAGATCCCAATTATTGGCAATCTCCAAGTTTTTACGAATCACGTAATTGATGAAATCAGGTATCATTTCTGTCTCGTAATAGCACACGGTTACGAACATATCCTCCTTCACGATAATCCCCAAAGGCACTGTGATGAAAGGAATACTTGTATCTACCGACTTAAAGGGAATACGCAGGATCATCAGCGTCCATCCATCCTCTACTTCCAAACGGGAACGCTCGTCCACGTCTTCAACGTCATCTATAAAAGCCTCCGGAACTCCCATTTCGTCGATCAGGTAGCGAAGATCGTCCTGAGTGGGTGAAACAACATTAATCCAGCAATTGGGTTCCCATACTTTCTTTTCCACGAACCCTACTTTACCCATTAGGAAAGTTCTCATAATAATCCTCCTTCAATTTATGAATAGAGGCATTTATCGAGAACCCCTATTCAGATTAATACTGTTGATGATAGTCGTCCATATCTTGTTCTATGAATTTTGCCACAAAAGTAATCTTTTTATTGTAAAACAGCAATTATTTCTTTAAATCGATGAAGACCGGAAGATGATCACTGTATCCTCCAATGTAGTGAGGCCCCCGATAGGTCGGTTTCGGACGAACACCGAAAGTCCCTCGCTCTTCTTCAAGTAGAAAATCCGGATCATAGATACCCATTCTTCGGGATACCTGCAAACCAGCTTCCCCGTTCAACAGGTTCCCGGAAACGATGATGTGATCCAGCGTCTGCCACTCACCCTTGTAACGATAACTACCATAGTTTTTTCCTAGCAAGTAATACCCGGTGTTGTAAAAGTTTTCAGATTCAATTGTCCCGGATTCCGGATTTTGAGTTTTCAACGTCTTTTGTGCGGGTGTATTCGCCCGCCCGTTCAAATCACCCAAAATCAAAATCATGGCCCGGGGATGAATATCCTGTATAGAATCCACCTTCTGCCTTACGACGGATGCTGCTTTTACCCGTTTCCATTCACTTTTCGCCTCCCCACCACGCATAGAAGGGAAATGACAAACAAAAACATGAAGAGTATCGTTTGGGGCCAATATACCCTCACAATAAAGTATATCCCGGGTGGCCTCCCCGCTTTTTAAGTGGACAGGAAAGAAAGCGTTATGCAATAGCCGAAATGAATCTTTCCGGTAGAGTAAAGCAACATCAATTCCCCTTGTATCCGGTGAGTCGGTATGTACAATACCATAATTACCATCCGCCAACACCGTTTTGTTTACCAAGTCTGAAACAACATTCCGATTCTCCACCTCGCTCAAGCCGATGAGTAGCGGAAACTTTCCCGCCCCGAGACCGTTTAACACTTTCGAGATATTGAGTAACTTTCGGGTATAACGTTCCCGATTCCAATGCTGTTTTCCCCGGGGAGTAAAATCGTCATCTGCCGTCAGCGTGTCGTTTCGGGTGTCAAATAAATTTTCCGTATTATAAAACACGACTCGTTCCCGCGTCCCCATCTGGGCATATGAAACACAAGAGACACACAATAAAAATATCTCGATACAGGTCTTTAGAAACATCACTAGAGTAAAATAAGATGCTTCTCCAACAAAGCAATAATTTTACTCCTTAATAAATTTGCATTGATCGGTTTTGCCGTGTAGCCGTCAAACCCGCTAGCCATGATTTTTTCTTCATCAGAGGCATAAGCATAGGCTGTAACCGCAATCACGGGAACCGTCCCGGAAATCTTGCGGATTTCCTGCACGGCTTGAAAACCATTCAACTCCGGCATATTTATATCCATTAAAACCAAATGTGGATCGTGTTCTTTAAACAATTCAACGGCCTCCCGGCCATTCCACGCATGTATCAATTGATAATCCTTTTTCAATATGGATTCGAAAAGCATGTAATTACTCGGATTATCTTCAGCAACCAGTATCTTGAGTTTATTTTTCTCGACTACTTGCTGAACGATTTTCTCTTCCTTTATTTCTTGACAACGCAATTTTACAGCCACGTAAGGAATCGTAAACCAAAAAGTTGTTCCTTGTCCTACTTCCGATTCCACCCCGATCTTACCGCCCATCCGTTCCACGATCGTCTTACAGATAGACAAGCCAAGCCCTGTTCCCTGTGCAAAATTGTTCAACTTCACGAATCGTTCAAACACAGCGTCTTTTTTATCTGCATCAATACCACATCCCGTGTCAGACACATAAAAATAAAGAGAGTCTTTCTCCAAAAGATGATAACCGAAACGAATCGTTCCTTCTTTCGTGAATTTTATCGCATTATTGAGCAGATTGGTAATCACTTGTGTTAATCGATTTTTCTCTGAACGGATACAACATTCCGGAAGATACTCGTCAAATTCAATTTCGACCTTTGCGGAAGTCAGTCGTAAACAAGAGGTTTGTTCTAATCCTCGCATCAAAGCGTTCAAGTCAAATTCCGAATAAGCAAACTCAATCGAACCGGACTCAATCTTGGAAAGATCTAGAATATCACTAATTAATTGCAAAAGTAAGGTGTTATTATTCTCGATAATATTAATGTATTCCCGTTTTTCCTCTTCAGTTTCCGTCGATGCCAATATATTAGAGAATCCGACGATAGCATTCAACGGGGTACGAATTTCGTGGCTCATGTTAGCAAGAAAGGCTGATTTTAACCGGTTGGATTCTTCCGCATGTTCTTTCGCATCACGCAAAGCCAGTTCCATCTGTTTTCGAGTGGTAATCACAACCGAAGATCCCACCAAAGATAAAGGTTTCCCATTTTTATCCCACTGATCCACGGTAGCCTGAGCCTCTACCCATTCGTAAGAATAATGATGTTCTCTTTTATCCAATACCCGGTATTCCTCCCTGATCTTGACTACTTTCCCGGCAATTAAAGCCGAATAAGCCGCTTTTACACGTTCCCGATCGTCTTTGTGTATCTTTGAAAAATATTGTTCTTCAGGAACCGCTAAAGAATCCTCATTATCAGTACAATGTTTTAGTTCAATTGGACGATTCACATCACACAAGACGGTATGTCTTTCCAAATCCCAACGCCAAGGAGTTATATTCGCCACGTCAAGAGCCATTGACAATTTATAGTTCACAGATTCCAACATGGATCTTGTTTTCCGCAAATCAGTAACGTCCACGCAAAAAATATCGACCATTCCTTGTTCCGTGGATGCGATATTTATTATTTCATAGTATTTCTGTGTTGCACTGTAATAATATTCAAAGGTAAATGACTTTTTCTCGATAAACATTTTTTTGTACAACACGACGAACTCGTTATATCGACTTCCCCGTAATTCACTACCTTTTTTACCTACCACCTTCTCCGCTTTGGCAAAACATTCTTCAAACATCGGGTTTACTTCTTCCACTTGATAATCCACGACATCCCCTTTGGCATTATAAATCAACCGATGTTTCATGTAAGCCAACGGCATATTCGTGAAAAGCGCTTTATATTTTTCCAAAAGAACCAACTCCCGATCGTGTAACACTCTCTCTTTTTTCAACAACCGTAACCGTATCCATAACAGATACGTGATAAATAGTAATACGATAATGGCTAGTAACATATAACGAGCCTGCTCCCAAAATCCTTCCGGAGCAAATAAATAAACCGCATTATCCGGATACAAAGAAGTCAGGATTCCGGCCTTCTGAAGAATCGGATAAGAGAGATAATAATTCGGTTTTCCCGCCACTTGCAAAGGAATATCTTTTGCCTCCTTTCCATCCAAGACCTCCCTTAACGTCCGCATGACCGTATGTGCAAAATCTTTGCCCAAGTAGAAATATCCTCCAGCCATATCCCCGTCATAGATTCCATTATCTTCCAACGTGAAGACCGGGTGATTATCGAAATAACTGATAGCTTTATGGTTGTTCGTGGACAAATATTTATTTCCGGCAATTTCCTTACGTTGGACCCATGAAAAATAAAGTAACCCGACCTCATTCACGTCATATGAATAAATGGAATCCAGCATTTGATCCATATTTATCTGCCCTTCAATAAAATAAGACACATCCAAATCCGGAAAATATGTCTCGCACACGTGTCTCATTTTCTCCCGTATCTGCGCACTCACGTAGTGTCTATCCGATATCAAGACAATCTTCTTCATGTTCGGGAGCAATCGTTTCATTTCGTCAATCGTTTCACGGATATAAACGGGACACTCGATAAGAGTAACATTCAATCCGTTCAATTTATCCTGTAAAGGGATAATATCCTTCGGGTTGATCTCTTCTCTTTTCAACATGACATCCAACGGACTGACATAATCTTCCCGCACACAAAGAATAACAGGAATATCTTTCCAGATTCCTTTAAAAACATCCTCGAACACGCACCAGATACTATTTCCCAACATGACAATACACCTGGGAGCGGTATCATATTTTGCCAAAATATAATCCCTCCTTTTCTGCAATCCCGCCATACTATCCACCAAAAGCATGTCCAAGGATTCAACCCAAATATCTTCTTTTATCGAATGATCTTTCCGTATACTGTCGATAGCGTGGTTTGCCCACACGTCAGATTCTGCATAAGAATTCAGAATTAATATATACCCTCGATCATGGATATTCGCTTTTGTCAAAAAAACATGACAACAACAAATAAACAATAAGCTTATCCGCAAAACATTTTTCGTCGACATGACAATTCCCTTTATACAAATATTGTACAAAGGTATAAAATCTATTTATGAACCCATCCTATTTTGCTCGAATTCGGCAATATATTACTTAGTCATTCCCTGCAACTCTTCCCAATATTCCAAAGCCCGTCGAGTATGAGGGATCACGATGGTTCCTCCCACCAGATTGGCAACAGAGAATATTTCGAACAACTCTTCCGTGGTTACCCCATACTGATGACATTTTTCCAAATGATATTTGATACAATCATCACAACGCAACACCATTGACGTCGCTAATCCCAGCATTTCTTTTACTTTTGAGGATAAAGCACCGTCCATATATGTATTGGTGTCCAGATTATAGATCCGTTTGATCACTTTATTATCGGCAGCCAGTATTTTCTCGTTCATTTTAGCCCGGTATGCCCGGAATTGCTCAACCATTTCACTCATAATTGTACATTTTACAGCTAAACAAATAATTTCAATATATCGTTGATGTTCGCAAACAACAGCAGAAACAACAGGAAAAACATTCCCACGATCTGGGCGTTCTCCATAAATTTCTCATTCGGCTTACGACGTGTTATCACCTCGTAGAGCAGGAACATCACGTGACCTCCATCCAATGCCGGAATAGGCAAGAGATTCATTACGCCCAGAATAATAGACAACATGGCCGTTAATTCCCAGAAAGCCCGCCAATCCCACACGCTGGGGAATATGTTCCCGATAGAAATAAATCCTCCCACGGACCTGAAAGCTTCCGGGTTTTTAAATAATTTGAATTGTTTCAGATAGGATTTGATCCAGTCAAACCCCATATTAATTCCCGCAGGAATAGCACCAAAGAAGGAATATTCTTTCACGGCGTACTCGAAATCGTTTATCACTTTCGGATACACCCCGATCACTTTACCACTTCCGAGAGCAATAGGGATAGAAAGGGTATCACTTCCACGCAAGACTTTTACATTCAATATACTGTCCCGGTGTGAACGAATCAAATCAATATACTCGTCATAGAAAGTAAACGAATGCCCGTCTAATTCCAACACCCGGTCTTCTTCCAGCATTCCGGCATTCCGGGCAGGCGATTCATCGGCAAACCCTTGTATCGAACCGTCATATTTATAACGAGGTGTCAGTAAAGCTATCCGCTTAAACCCTTTCGAGGAATAGGCCAGCATCTCCCCGATTAGCGTAGAAGGAAGATTTATATTCATCACTTGACCATCCCGCATAACCTGTATAGTCTTCGGGTTCTCCATTAAAATATATCCCGGAATTTCAAAGAAATTCTCTACTTTTTTATTGTCCAAGGATAATATCATATCTCCATTTCGCAACCCGGCATTAAGCAACAAAGAGTCGCATACAACTCCATATTTCGCATTCTCGGTAGGCAAGTACTGCTCTCCCCATGCGTAAAGAATCATGATGTAAATGAAAAACGCCAGGATAAAATTAACAAGTACCCCACCGATCATGATGATCAATCTTTGCCAAGCCGGTTTGGAACGAAACTCGTAAGGTTTTGCCGGTTCTTTCATTTGCTCCAGATCCATGGACTCGTCAATCATTCCTGCAATCTTCACGTATCCGCCAAGAGGCAACCATCCCATCCCGTATTCAGTTTCTCCCCTTTTAAAACGAAACAGGGAAAACCACGGGTTGAAGAAAATAAAAAACTTCTCCACTCGTACTTTAAATATTTTTGCCGCCACGAAATGCCCCAACTCATGCAACATAACCAGAATCGAAAGGCTCAACAAAAACTGCAATATCTTTACTAATACATCCATATACCTATTTTAGATTTTAAATTTGAGATTTTAGATTGAGAAACTCTTCTTTTGCTATTCGTCGACCCTCTTGGTCAGAAGCGATATAATCTTCCAAAGTAGGTTGGACAATATAACTCACTTTTTCCATCGTTCGTTCAATCACATCCGACATGGCCGTGAAAGAAATTTCATCTTTCAAAAAGGCTGCCACCATAATTTCATTGGCCGCATTCAACACACAGGGGGCATTCCCTCCTCGATTCATGGCCTCATAAGCCAATCCCAGATTCCGGAAAGTCGTTACATCCGGTTTTTCAAACGTGAGATCAGGATAAATACCAAAATCCAAGCGCGGTATCTCCGAATGTACCCGTTCCGGGTAAGTCAGTGCATACTGGATCGGTAAACGCATATCCGGAACCCCCAACTGTGCTTTTATATTTCCATCCTGAAACTGAACCATCGAGTGAACAACGGATTGCGGGTGTACTAATACCTCTATTTGTGAAGGTTTTACCCCAAACAACCACTTTGCCTCGATCGCCTCGAAACCTTTGTTCATCATGGATGCGGAGTCAATAGTAACCTTTGCCCCCATGCTCCAATTCGGATGTTTTAATGCCTGTGCTGCCGTTACGGACTTCAAATATTCATAATCCCGTCCTCGGAAAGGTCCCCCGGACGCCGTTAATAATATCTTCTCCACCGGATTGTTATGTTCGCCCACTAAACACTGGAATATAGCCGAGTGTTCGGAATCCACGGGTAATATCGCCACCTTGTATTCCTCAACCAACCGGTTAATTAAATCTCCGGCAACAACTAAGGTTTCCTTATTAGCCAGAGCAATCGTCTTACCCGCCTTAATCGCATTAATCGTGGGTAACAACCCGCTATACCCAACCATGGCTGTAACAACCACATCAATCGTGGATGTTTGCACGACTTGAGCAATGGCTTCACTCCCGGCATATACCTTTATATCCTCGTCCTTCAACAACTCAGTTAACTCGGAATATTTTGCTTCATTTCCGATCACAACCATGTTAGGCTTAAACTTTCTGGCTTGTTGTGCCAGTAATTCCACCTGATTATTTGCCGTGAGAACTTCTACATTAAACCGCTCCGGATTAGCGTCAATCACCTGCAATGTCTGCGTTCCGATTGACCCGGTAGATCCCAATATTGCTATATTTTTCATTTCAAAACAATCTCCAAAAACACTATTTACGAATCATTTAAACTTAATGAATGTTTCCGGATTCAATGCTTTTCCCGCTTGCCACAACTCGAAATGCAAATGCGGTCCGGTTGTCTCTTCGCCCGTGTTCCCTACCACCGCAATCGCCTCTCCCGCACGGACAAAATCTCCCTGCTTTTTCAACAATACTGAATTATGCTTATATACTGAAACCAGATTCCCATTATGCTGTACTTGAATCACGTAACCCGTCTTAATTGTCCAATCCGTGAAAATGACCACGCCATCCAGCACGGACAAAACATTTGAATTTTGCTTGGCCACCAAATCCACCCCGTAATGACGAGTCGTTTCATCAAAATGATTGGTTACCACCCCATCTAATGGTGAGAAGAAATGATAAAAATCATCATCGGAAGAACTGACATGCCCAAGGGTTAAATTGTATTTTTCTTCTTTTTCCACGATTTCCCGAAAACCGGCCTCTTCTTCCGACATACCTAACATCGAAGTATCATAGGTTACCTTCACATTCTGCTGCATCGACACGAAACTCGTCGTGTCCAAGTTTTCGTCTCTCAAAATAGTTTGTATGGAATGAAGAAAACGATCCTTCTTCTGCACTTCATTTAATAGAGAATCAACCCGTAAAGCGTTTTGTGTAATCTGACGTCTCAACTGTTGACTCGGGTACCCCGGGATGAACTCCCGCAAATTCGTGAAAGCAATCAGCATGATAGTCAATATAATCAAGACGACGGCCAATGTACTTAATGCCGTGAGAACGTGTAACGGAGAGAGCCGAAGGTGCATTACCTCCTCGTAAGTAGACTCGTTAAATATCGTCAACTTATAGCGATTCCTCAGCTTATTCCAATATTTTCGTTTTTTACTGCTCATCCAATTATTTTTAGCCTTCAAAAATAGTATAAAAATCCAACTTTCCCAGCCAGAGGATTCATAAACTTTATCGTGGCAATTGAAAAACGAGTCAGCTCTTGAATCAATTCGTGATTTTGATAATCTCCGGGTATTGATAGATTCGCAAATTAAAATAAGGGATCACGGCTAACAGGTGATCGAATATGTCGGCCTGCACTTTTTCATACGCCACCCACTCTTGTTTTCGGGAGAAACAATACACCTCTAAGGGAATGCCTGTTGCTGTCGGCTGTAATTGCCTGACCATGTATGTCATATCCATATTTAGATCCGGGTTTGCCTCCAGCTTACGTACCGCATATTGCCGGAATATGCCTAAATTAGTCAACCTTCTCTCGTCCAACACGTCGGCTTTTCCTTTATTCTGCTCGTTTAACTTCGGCAACATATCTTCAATATACCCTTTCAAGACATTCGATTTCCGTAAAGTATCGATTTCCTCATCCGAAAGGAAATGAACAGAGAGCATATCTATATTAATATAACGCATGATCCGACGACCAGCTGCCTCCTCCATTCACCGCCAGTTCGTGAAAGAAGCGGACACTAACTGATAGGTAGGAATCGTCGTGATCGTCATATCCCAATTTTGTACTTTCACGGTATACAAGTTGATCTCCAAAACCGTCCCGTTAGCATTATTGCTCGGCATCACGATCCAGTCCCCGATACGCACCATCTGATTGGCCAGTAATTGAACTCCGGCCACAAAACCTAATATCGCATCTTTGAATATCAACATTAAAACTGCAGCAAACGCTCCCAACCCGACCAATAGATTACGGGGGGATTCCCCGATAAACTCGCTGACGATTGTTATAATAATAGCTGAAATCACGAAAATTTTAATCACCTGCACGAAAACTTTTATCGGACGATCTTTCGCTATCGGGTACGAATCGTAAATTCGGTTTATCGCATCCAGCACGGCAACAATCACGAAACCGGCAACCACAAGTATCCAAGCCACGATAAACCGATGAAAAAGTTCTATATGTTGCCACTTCCCGTACACGATTTTAAAAGCAAAATCTATAAATATAGGCGGTATCAGATTAAATATTTTCTGAAAAACACGCTCCTCGAAAAAAATATCATCCCATTTGGTTTTCGTACGACGCACCATTCCCCCGATTACCCGGGTTATTCCCTTGCGCAGAAAGAAAGTAAATAAAAAAGCAATCAAACAAATTACCACAATCTGCAAGAGGACCTCTACCACCGAGGCCGTAGAAGGGTCTTTAATACCCAAATTCAACCAAGAAAACCATTTGTTTATATCTATTTTCAACAGCATCATATCTTTTCTAAACGTTTACAGGCGTATACGATAAACAACCGGATAAGTTAAACCCCATTAACAACGAATCGTTCTAAATAATCTAAAAACCCCTCTATTTTTCCCTATTTTCACACTTAACCCCTAAATTAACGTTAAAGAATTAACGTATCAGAACAAAATTACTTACACTTTGCTATATTTGCAGACACAAACATTAAAACATTAAAATAATTCGTATGGCAAAAAAATTATTAATCGTGTGTGCTTTATTGGCATTGATCAGCACTAGCCTGTTCGCCCAATATGACATGAAGGCACCACTTCCCATGGATCCGAACGTTCGCATCGGGAAACTAGCTAATGGATTGACTTATTACATCCGCCATAACGCGGAACCCAAAGAAAGAGCAAGTTTTTACATCATCCAAAACGTAGGAGCAATTTTGGAAAATGACGATCAAAACGGTTTGGCTCACTTTCTGGAACACATGGCATTTAACGGGACAAAACACTTCCCAGGCAGAAAAGGCATCACCGATATGTTGGAAAAGCACGGTGTTGAATTCGGAAGAAATGTAAATGCTTACACGGCACAAGACGAAACCGTTTACAACATCAGTGAAGTTCCCACCACGAATCCCGGCTTATTAGATACTTGTTTACTTGTACTTCACGATTGGTCTCACTATCTTTTATTAGTTGATGAAGAGATCGACGGGGAAAGAGGGGTTATTTCCGAAGAATGGAGAACCAGAAGAAACGCCGGTTTCCGCGTTCGCAACCAAATCATGCCGGTACTATTAAAGGATTCCAAATACGCCCAAAGAGATGTTATCGGGGATTTGAATATCATCAAAAATTTCAAATATCAGACTCTCCGTGATTACTATCACAAATGGTATCGTCCGGACCTGCAAGCTATCGCTGTTGTCGGAGATTTTGATGTTGACCAGATGGAGAAAAAAGTAAAAGAATTGTTCTCTAAAATCCCAACCCCGGTAAACCCGGCCAAGAGAGAAAATTTCACGGTAAATCCTCACGATGAAATTTATTTCGTATGTGCAACTGACAAAGAGTTAACCCAATCTTCCGTTAGCGTATACATTAAATACCCGGCTCCGACCAAAGAAGAAAAGAATCACCAATACATGAAAAACGGTATTCTTCAATCTTTCTATAACACAATGTTAGGACAACGTGTTTCTGAATTACTTCAGAAAGGCAACCCTCCTTTCATCTCTGCCCAAGCAGGATTCGGTGGCAATATTGTAAGAGGGTGGAACACCTATATTATTTCGACTACCGCAAAACCCAATGAAGAAGCAGTAGCATTAGAAGCTATTTATCGTGAAAATGAAAGAGTGAAAAAATTCGGTTTCACGGAAGGTGAGCTTGAAAGAGCAAAAACCAATATGTTAGTAGGATTAGAATCCGCTTACAAACAAAAAGACAAAACAACTTCCGAAGACTATATCGGTGAAATGCAATCTAACTTCCTAGAAGGAGAACCGATCGTTGACTTTGATTATTACTACAATTTTGCTAAAAACATTATCCCCACCATTACAGTAGATGAAGTTTCAGCTTTAGCAAAACAATACCTTAACCGGAAAAATATGGTAATCGTGGTGCAAGGTCCGTCCGAAGGAGTTAAACACATCACGAAAGAAGAGGCTATTGCCACTTTGGATAAAGTTGAAAACGCTAACTTAGAACCTTACAAAGATCAGTCTGCAGAAGCTGCCTTGATCACGGAAGACTTGAAAGGTTCCAAGATCATCGCTACCAAAAAATTACCACAATTCGATGCAGAAGAATGGGTATTAGAAAATGGAGCAAAGGTTGTATTCCGCAAAGCAGATTACGAAAAAGACCAAGTACAAGTAGCTTCTTACAGTAAAGGTGGTACCTCATTATACGATGTAGATAAATTGGCTTCAGCCATGGTTACCGATCAATTTATCGGAGCTTACGGTTTAGGCGATTATGACGCTATTACCTTAAGAAAATTACTGACTGGTAAACAAGCACAAGCAGGTGTTAGTATCAGTGGACTTTCCGAATCCGTTGGCGGAGCATCTACCCCGAACGATTTCGAAACTTTAATGCAATTGATTTACCTGCGCTTCGAGAAACCTCGTTTCGACAAAGAGGTTCACCAAACCATGATGCAACGTAACTACGCCGCTATCGAGAATTCTGCTAATAATCCTCAAAAGATTATGCAAGACTCTGTAAGCATGATCATGAGTAATTATAGCCCTAGAACATTATCATTTGGAAAAGACTTCTTGGATAAGGTCAGCATTGAACAAATCGAAGAGATTTACCGTGATCGTATTAAAGATATCAGTGACTTCACCTTCTTCATCGTAGGTAATATTGATGCAGAAACTGTTAAACCACTAGTTGAAAAATACTTGGGATCAGTAAAATCTTATAACCGGAAAGAAAACTGGATTGACCGGAAAGTAAGAGGACCAAAAGGAAAGACTGAAAAAGTCATCGAACTAGAATTAACAACTCCAAAATCAACCGTTATCACCAACTTCTCCAAAGAAATGAAAACAAGCATTCACGACAATCTTTGCTTAAACATCTTAAGGGGAGTTATGGATCAAAGGTACTTGACCAACATTCGTGAAAAAGAAGGAGGAACCTATGGTGTCGGTGTTCAAGCTGGCTCTTCTAAAGAACCGTATGAAAGTTACAGCATGACCATGAGCTTTGATTGCGATCCGGATAAAGCAGAACACTTGAAATCATTAATCTATGCCGAAATCGACAAATTAATGAAGGAAGGTCCGACCCAAGAAGAGATCGACAAGGTAACTACTATCCTGAAAAAAAATAATGAACAAAGCAAACCTCACAATGCATATTGGATGAGTGCAATTCAAACTTATTATCTTCGTGGAATTGATGTTACCGACCCGAAAAACTTCGATAATATTATTGACAAGATCACAACAAAAGACGTGAAGAAATTCACCCAAAAATTATTCAAGGGAGCCGATGTTGTTGACATGATCTTCCAACCGAAATCAAAATAAAATTAGGTTGCAATTTATATAAAAGGAAACGTCCGGGAGTAATTCCCGGGCGTTTTTCATTCATACAGAATTTCAAATTATTTCTCTTCCATCACGCCATCTGCCTTAAACTTAAATTGTTTCGCCACTCTAAAAATAATTTTTTTATTTTCGGGGTACAAAACAACTTTTTGGGTTGAAAGAACATATCGATGACGAACAGCACATTTTTTCACGTTGAAAGATCCAAAGCCCGATAACACCACATACCCCTCCTCTTTTAGCCCTTCTAACATTGTACTGAAAATTTCATCAAATATCATCGCCACATCTTTTTGTGACATACCATTTTTTTGGGCCACAGTTTTAACTATTTTTCTCTTGTCCATATCTAATTGTAAAATGATTTTTCCTCACACAATAAATACTGACTCATGTCAGTTCAGCATTTATTCCTAACAAAGTTAGAGATTAAAAGATAAAACACAATATTTTTTCATCCAAAATACAACAAAATAGCAAATATTACTACAAAACATTTCATCCAACAAACCTATTCAACCAAGAATTCCGTTTTTTGAAGGTTACCTAAATAATCTATACTGAATAATTTACCAATACTTGTTTAAGGGAAAAAGACTATGTAACTTTGTATGAAAACAATAAAGGGGCAAAATAGAATAAATCAGCAGAAGATGAAAAAGGAAACAAAAACAATTCGTTTGATCTATCCTCAATGGCAAGGTGCCAATATCGTAAAATTGATTACTGAGGTTGAAAATCCCAATGATGCCTCAAGAGGATATTTCTTGGGAGCACAACTCTTAAATTTTCTGGCCCCGGACAATGGTCAAGAAACACTAACCGTTCCAGTTTCGACTGAAATCACGAACCGAAAGGTGACAGACGGAGTTCTCGACCGGGATATTATAGTCCGTCAAACAAGAGCTGCATTAGACATACTACAAGTCAGTAATCCCGATAAAATCGTAACACTCGGCGGAGAATGTTCTGTCAGTATTGCTCCCTTTACCTACTTGGCTCAGAAATACAAGAACGATGTTGCCCTAATTTGGATTGATGCACATCCCGATATCACACTCCCCGGAGACATCTATTCCGGCTTTCACGCCATGGCCGTAACAGCCTGCATGGGATATGGAGACACCAAAATTCTAGCGGAATTACCCACCCGATTTACCCCATCAAACATATTATTCGTGGGATTACGCAACTGGGAACGTGAAGAAATCAAAGAACGCCAAAAGCAATACGGAATAAAACATCTCACGCCAAAAGATGTTGCACGAAACAGTGATGCGATCAAAACTTGGTTGAAATCATGCAAAGCATCGAAAGTCGTTATCCATTTTGATATGGATGTGCTTGATCCTGCCGAGATCATCGCTGCTGTTGGTACAGACCCCGATGGGATGAAAATAGAAGAAGTCATTCGGGTAATAAAGGACATTGCTACAGAAAAAGAATTAGTAGGCCTGACAATTGCGGAACCGATGCCTCGCACGGCCATCAGGATCAGAAATATGTTACATCAATTACCCCTATTATAATAAAGACAAGCTACAAAATTTCATTTCAAAATAACGCCCTTCCCTACCGGGAGAAGCGAAAAGATGAATCTACAACTTGTAGCCTGTAACTTGCCGAAGGTGAACATTTGTCCATAATTACTCCGGGGTTAGGCTAGTGATGGGCTATGACAAGTACCAAGCACACCCACATCAGGAACATAGCAAGAACAATCGCCAGTGTATTTGCCATGTACCTACAATGAAAATGACGTGTTCTTTTCCCTGCCCATCGGCGGACAAAGTATAGCCCGCTAGATAACCACAAGCAGACAAATGGCGGGTGCTCCGAATTCAAAAGAAATATACCAAAAGTCTTAACGGGGGCATTCCGGGTATATCACGATAAAAAGAACATCCATGGGGGGTTAAAGTATTCTTTTTATCTTGTCTTTTTTCGTAAAAAAATCCTCTTGTCCTTTGGAAATTCGAACAAAGTGACTATCTTTGCAACCGCAATTGAGAAACACAATTGAAGGATTCAGTAGCTCAGCTGGTAGAGCACAACACTTTTAATGTTGGGGTCCTGGGTTCGAGTCCCAGCTGGATCACAATCCAAATTACAATCCGTTATAATAAACGAATTATAGCGGATTTTTTTTATAATACACCAATGTATACGCCCTAAAAGGGGAGCCCTTTTTCTTTCTTTTTTGATTTTCCATTTCAGCTATTCTTCGATACTTAAAGACTCGATCTTCAACAAACGTTCTCTAAGACGAGGCATATCTTTCTGTCTGATAGACAAAGTCATCTCACATTCCATCTCAAAATTTCGGGATAAAATGCCCGGTTCTTCTTCTTTCAACACTTTCATCACGTCATTCATCACGACATAAGTAAAACGCACGTGAATAACTTCATCTATCGTACGCTCCACGACCTCTGCATGATTGATCGCATCGGCAGCAGCTTCTTTATAGGCTTGTATCAAGCCGGATACTCCTAACTTAATCCCCCCGAAATACCGGATTACCACGATAAGCACATTGGACAAGTCATTGGAAATAATCTGCCCGAGGATGGGTTTACCCGCCGTAGAAGAAGGCTCCCCGTCATCATTCGCCCGGAAACGCTCCCGGTTTGCCCCTAGGCAATAAGCATAACAATGGTGCCGGGCATCATAATATTTCGTCTTAAGCCCGGTAACAATATCTTTAATCTCTTCTTCGGATTTCACGGGATAAATAAAAGAAATAAAGCGACTGCCTTTTTCCTTGTACAGGCCTTCGGCAATCGCATTTACGGTTCTATATTTATCCTCCTCCATAAAGGAACGTGATAATTAGTTACGGCAATAAAGTTTCTTTTGGAGTTCCTCCACTTGAGCCTTAAAAGCACGATCGGTCTCCATCAGATCGGTAACAGCCTTACAAGCATACAACACGGTTGTGTGGTCCTTCTTACCAATTTGTTTACCGATGTATGCCAACGATGCATTCGTGTACGTCTTACTGAAATACATGGCCAACTGACGAGCCTGAACAACTTCCCGCTTTCTCGTCTTCTCCTGCAACATTTCGGGAGCCATATTAAAATGATTACAAATAACCTGCTGAATATGTTCCACGGTCAACTCGACTTTCTGATTCTTCACCATTTTACCCAAAATATCCTTCACTACATCAACTGTCAGATCTTTATGGTTAAATGTAGCCTGAGCCAGCAAAGAAATCATTGCACCTTCCAATTCCCGCACGTTATTACTTACATATTTACAGATATATTCCAATACCTCATCCGAGAAGTCAATACCATCTTTATGCGCCTTAAAACGAGCAATTTCCATACGAGTTTCAAAATCAGGAGCTTTTATCTCGGCAGACAATCCCCAACGGAAACGGGAAAGTAAACGTTCTTCCAAACCACTCAATTCAGCCGGTGAACGATCGGATGTCAAAATCAATTGCTTTCCTGATTGATGCAAGTGATTAAATATATGGAAGAATGTATTCTGCGTGGCAGTCTTACCGGCCAACTCATGAATATCATCCAGAATCAACACGTCAATTAACTGATAGAAATGTAAGAAATCATTTATCTCATTTTTACGTACGGCTTCCGTAAATTGAGTCTGGAAAACATTCGTGGTCACGTACAACACGACCTTGTTGGGGTAATTTTGTTTTACCTCCATACCGATAGCTTGAGCCAAATGAGTTTTCCCCAATCCGGACCCACCATATATTAACAAGGGATTAAAAGCCGTACCTCCCGGATTTTGTGCAATAGCCACGGCAGCAGACTTTGCCAAACGATTACAACTTCCCTCGATATAACTGTCCAACGTGTAAGAAGGATTCAATTGAGGGTCTATCTGCAAACGATTATTATTACGCTCAAAAGGATTTTTAGGGGCAACACTATCCGGTTTACCATTCACGTATACCGTGTTTGGTTCCACCTTTTTCATGTTAGTGGAAGGCATCGTTACGGAGAGAGGGTCACGAGGATGGCTCTCTTCTACTACAACCGAATATTCAAGTTTTGCATTCGGACCAATAGCGGTACGAACAGCCTTTCTCAATATATCCACAAAATGTTCTTCCAAACATTCATAAACATATTGACTCGGCACTTGAATTGTCAACACATCATCTTTGAAACTCAATGCACGAATCGGCGCAAACCAAGTTTTAAACGTTCTTGGCAACACCTGCTCCTTGATCAAGTCTAGACATTCCGACCAAACACTTTTACAATCCCTTTTCATTTATCTATTAGTTTATATCCCTATCTCATTTCTAGGAAATGGAACGCTAAATTCGAAAAAAAAATCCTGGAAAAAAAATGATGCTTTCACTTGTTTTTTATCGATTCTTGCTTACGTTTTAGGTATCAATCCTTTAGACATACACCATTGATAACCAAAACTTTAACCTAAATCGACACAATTACCTATCGTCTCTTTTTTGCAACAGATTCTTAACATAAACGTAACATTCTAATTAACCTATCATAAGGATAAAGCTTTAGCACCTAAGGAAAAAAAATGAACTACGCTATATTTTTTTGATTCTTAAAACTAGTTTTTTATGTTAACAAAATTCAGCCTCCCAAAAGCATTATTTAGAACAATTCTAATTTTCAAATAAAGTCAATTTTAACAATATAAGCATCATTATAACGCTTTATAACATCATCTAATTTCCTCTGGGCAGGTTTCAATTTCTTGTAGCTATCAATGATATAAAGATATTTATCCTTATACTTAATCTCCTTCAATCCAGGATTTTGCACATATAATTCAGAATTAATATCCAATCGTTCTGAAGACTCGAAAATCACCACGCCATATTCTTCAAGAGCATTTTTTCCTGAAGAAAAATCAATCAGAGAAAGATTTATAAAGCGTTTCGGATTATACCTGAACTCAACTAATAAACGATTCAAATTTTCACTCACTTGATTCAAATTATAATAGAGATCATTATCATTTAAAAGAGCCCCTATCGTTCCCTCTCCTCTATTTATTTTATTCATTATCGAATCGGTTGTAGCCAAAATATAATCCAAGCTCATCAATGTCTGGTGTAAACTTGCCTGCCGTAAAGAATCGCTTATCGCGGATACATTCCCCAAAATAGTAGAAATCTCTTCGTTATTATTTCTCAAATTACCCGTGATGCTATTTACATCCTGCAAGATAGAACTGATTCTCGCGGACTCCCCTTGTATTAAGGTATCCAAATTTCCCGAGGCTCCCTCCAAATTACGTAACGTTCGATCAATACTTCCGAAACTATTACTCAAATTCTTTTTTGTTTCCTCATTAAACAACCCTTGAACAATTAACATCACTGAATCCAATGATCCCAGCAAACGCTCGGCTTTCTGTTTCAATGGCAACATTTGCTGGCTTACCTGTTCCATAAGTCCACGCTCCACCTGGGAGCGCAGGGTGTCTCCACTTACCGCAGTCACGTGAGAATCTCCCGGTACCAGAGCAACGACTTTTGAACCCATTAAATCAGCACTCTGAATCATGGCCAACGTGTTTGATGGCAGCTCCAACCCTTTATCCACCGAAAACTTCACGAGTACCCGATCGAACCGTTCTCCCGTAAATTGAATCGAAATTACTTGTCCTACCTGATAGCCCCGGTAAATAACGCCACTAGACACTTTCAATCCTTCTACACTATCATACACACCATAAAATGTACTTTTGGATTCAAACAAGGACGAACCTTTCAAGAAATTTATTCCCCAAATTAAGATAAAAACCGCAGCCAACGCGGTCAGGGCTAATTTCGCTTCTCTTCTTATTTTCATGAGTATTATTTTATTTCTTCATTTATTTCTTCTGTTCTAACTTTCTTGCCTCAGCCACGGTAATTTGTTTTCCCTTATAGACAGCAATAATAAAGCAATCCTTTACCGTTTTCCGAACTTCTTGTTGAAACTCTAACGCTTTCTCGTAACTCGAAGTTTTCTTCACGTAATACCGATAACGGTCTGTTCCCTTCAGCTCCTCCACCTTATCTTTCAATTTCAGATACCGAAGATCTTTTATTTGTGTCTTGGAAGAGGCAACTTGTATCGCATAAAACAAATCATTCTTACCAGAAGTCGTAACATTCTTCTCTACTTCTTTCTTTTCTACCGTGGAAGTTTTCTGGTTTTGCTTTTGCACCTGCGGAGTTTGTTTTGGTATCACTTTTTGTTCATCCTGCCCACCGGTCAACACGACACTGTTACGTTCCACGTTATTCTTATAGGTCTGAAAAGCCGTAAATATAGCCCGGGCAATATTCGTTTGTCCCGATTCAGACGTTAAAATCTTTTGATCACTCGGATTCGAAATAAAACCGGTCTCAATCAGAACTGCCGGCATCCCCACGTCCATCAACACGATAAATCCCGCTTGCCTTACTTCCCGATCCGGCATACGAGTTCTCGCGATTAACTCCTTTTGTATAGGTGCGGCAAATTCCATACTATTCTTCAAATGACTATTCTTCAAAAAATTAAACATGATATATGACTCTGCCTTTTTCGGATCAAAACCATCATATTTCACAGAATAATCCTCTTCGTAATGAATAGCCTCGTTCTCTTTCATGGCAACCTGAAAACTGGCCTCCGACTTATGCAACCCCAACACGTATGTTTCCACGCCTCTCACGCTTGATTTGGAAAACTTATTCACATGAATAGATATAAACAATTGCGCTTTGGCCTTATTTGCAATCCGTCCCCGTTCTCTCAAATCCACGGCGACATCTTTTGTTCTCGTGTATACGACATTCAAATCAGGATAGGCACTCTTCACCATTTTCCCCAATTTCAGGGCAATTGCCAACGTTATATCTTTTTCTCTCAGCTTTCCACTGATAGCTCCCGGATCTTTTCCTCCATGTCCGGCATCAATACAAATACAATTAATTTTACCCAAAGCTTCTTGTGCAATCAAAGAATTTGAACCTTCTAATAAAAAGATTACCAACAAGAAACATATGAACCTGCACTGATTTATCATGTATTTAAAACTTTTTAAAAAGAATCATGAGCATTAACAACCATTATTTCTTACATTTGCAAAGCAAAAATGCAATATGCGTGATGCAATAATTAGTCACAAAAATAATTATAAAATTGCAAGTTAGATTATATACAGGGCTTTTTATTAAGAAATGTATCATTTTAACAATGATCGCCCTGCCCATAATACTCTCATCGAATGGCTTGGCGTCCGAGATTATTTTCGGACAAAATCTCTTTATCACGGCCATTGACACAACGGGACAACCCGGTGATAGAATTCGTATCGTTTATGATTCTGCAGGAATCCCGATAGACACTATTCGTAACGATTCCACACAATCCAAACCTCTATTCGACGACTTGATCGATTATAACGCAGACGATTCTGTCAGATTTTCAATACAAGAGAAAAAAGTATATCTATACGGAAATGGTTTCGTGAAATACCTCACAACAGAGTTAAGAGCCGATTACATCGAACTAGACATGGATAAAAAATTAGCCATGGCAACCGGAGTACCCGATTCTGTCGGGAAATTAAAAGGAACACCCAAATTTAAAGATGGTGGTCAGGAATTTGAAAGTACTGAATTACATTATAATTTTGACACGAAAAAGGGTTACGTAACCGAGATTATCACCCAGGAAGGAGAAGGTTATATTCAAGGAAAAACAACCAAAAAGATGAGTGACTCCGTCTATTGCGTGAAACACGGTATGTACACGACCTGCGACGAACACGACCATCCTCACTTTGGGCTAAACATGAGCAAAGCGAAGATGATCAAGGATAAAAAGATATTCGTCGGTTTCACCTATTTGGAACTGGAAGGAATTCCTTTACCGATCTTTATTCCTTTCGGCTTTTTCCCGATCACGAAAAAAGCCACGTCGGGAATTATCATGCCCACTTACGGAGAGGAACGAATGAGAGGATTTAACTTGAGAGGTGGTGGATACTATATTTATATCAATGACTATATTGATATGAACATCACCGGGGATATTTACACCAACGGTTCTTGGGGTTTACAATACGCAACCCAATACCGTAAAAGATACAAATTCAACGGTAATCTGAACTTCACGATCAGTAAAAACTATGTCAGTGAAAAGGGGTTGCCTGATTATCAGGAATCATCTGACTGGTCTGTACGCTGGACCCACACGCAAGATGGAAAAGCAAACCCGTACAGTTCATTCTCTGCTTCCGTGGATATGTCATCCGCCAATAACAACTACTATAATGCCAACACGGTAGACGGAATTGCCAACCAAAGAAAGCAATCCAGTATTTCGTGGAGTAAAAAATGGCCCGAAAGTCCGTTCAGTTTGAGTGGTTCGTTCAATCATAGCCAGAATAGCCGGGATTCCTCTATTGCTATAACATTACCGAATTTGAGTCTCCGGATGACACAAATCTATCCTTTCCGTAAAAAAGGGAAAAGCGGTGAAATGAAATGGTATGACAATATTGGTGTATCTTATTCTGCCGAATTAAGAAATAGTATCCAAACCAAAGAAGACAAGTTGTTCAAATCTTCTTTTGAAAGAGACTGGAGTAATGGATTTAAACACAATATCCCGATCAGTTTACAATTTAAGATTGCCAAGGACGTGACTTTCACTCCCTCTTTAAATTACAACGGCTACTTGAACCTCAAAACCATTGAAAAAATATGGATCCCGGACACGAGTGCTAACGGTGGGCAATTTATCACACGGGATGTCCCCGGGTTGAATTACTCGCACGATTATTCAGCCAGCGGATCAATCGGGTATACCCCAACCATATATGGTATGTTCATGTTCAAACCGGGATGTAAAGTCGTTGCTATCCGGCACATGATACGTCCTTCCATATCGGCATCCTATACCCCCGCTATAAAACCCTTGGGTAACTACAAAAAGAGCTACTTCGATGGAGAGAAAGAGGTTGAATATGACATTCACGAAGGTTTAACCTATCGTCCGAACACTACCGGCGGTAAACAATCCGGGAGTATTAGTTTCAGTTTGGATAACAATGTCGAAATGAAAGTCCGAAATGACAAGGATACAACCGGAGACGAAGAATTCAAAAAAGTAAAACTGTTGGAGAGTTTCAGACTTTCAACATCTTATAATCCCTTCGCCGACAGTATGAACTTTTCAAATATCTCCATAAGCGCACGTACCAAAATATTGAATAACAAAGTAGATTTGAATTTCAGCGGTACCATTGACCCTTACGCGATAGATACAAATAATGTAAGATATAATAAATATCACGGAAAACTAGGACGTTTAACCAACGCAACAATCTCTACCAATTTTAGTTTTTCCGCGGATAATGGACAAAATAAAGAAAAAAAGAATGACCTCGTAGGAGGATTTTACGATGATTACATGGATTTCGATGTTCCTTGGAATATAAGTATCAGTTACAATTTTACCTATTCAAGACCCAGTCCTTATAGAAGTCCAACGATTAGTCAGATTGTTAACTTCTCGGGAGACCTCTCGTTAACCCCTAAATGGAAACTCACGTTCCAATCGGGATATGATATTAAAAACAAAGAAGTTACTTCAACCAGTTTTAGTGTCACGAGAGACTTACATTGTTGGGAAATGACATTCAACTGTATGCCGTTTGGACAGCACCAGTCTTACAACTTTGAAATTCACGTCCGATCCTCTTTATTGAGGGATTTGAAATTAACCAAACGGGATTCCTGGTATGATAGAAGACTTTAATCAAATAAATAAACGAAATAAAGCAGACACTTGTCTGCTTTATTTCGTTTATACTAAGTAAGATTTCTACCTTCTTTGTCTCACCGCCTCATACACCAGGATCGCAGCAGCAGCAGAAACATTCAGAGATTCTATTTTCCCATACTGGGGAATTTTAATTTGTTGATCAGCCAATACTAACAACTCTTCATCAATACCGGTATCTTCCGCTCCCATAATAATCATACATCCCTCTTTCATATCCACTTCGGTATAAAATTTATCTGCTTTCTCCGTGGCAGCAAATAAAGTTAACCCTCTTCGTTTCAATTCTTTTATCGTCTTTTTGAGATTCTTCTCCCGACAAACAGGCAAATGGTATAAAGCCCCGGCAGATGTTTTAATCGCATCAGAAGATATTTTTGCAGAATTCTTATTCGGAATTAAAATGGCACTCACCCCGGCACACTCTGCCGTACGGGCAATTCCACCCAGATTTCGAACATCAGTAATCCGATCCAAAATAAGTATTAATGGTATTTTCCCTTCCGCCACCACAGCATCCACGACCGTATTTATGTCTTGGTAAGGAATTGGAGAAACCTCTGCCAAAACTCCTTGATGATTTTTCCCGGCAAACGGTTTAAACACCTCTTCGGGTACGTACTGGAACTGAATCTGACGTTCACGCACCAGCGAAAATAATTGTTGGAACAACTCCCCCTTTATTCCCTGACGGAACATCACCTTGTCAATTTCCTTCTCATCCTGTATTGCCTCCATCACGGCCCGGATTCCGAAAATACACTCTTGTTTAAACTTTGCCATCTTATTCGTTATTATTAATTTCTAGCTTTCAATTCTTCCAAATGCCCGTTCTCCTCTTCCCATTCTTCCATACAGACTTCCAAGCGTTTTTTCATCTCATCATAAGTTTTTAATAACTCATCATTAATCACGCCTTCTGCCATTTTTCCCTCTGCCTCCCCGATCTTTTGTTCCAAATCAGCAATTTCCACTTCTAACTTCTCGATCTTCACTTCTGACTTTTTGATCTCTTTATTCCATTGTTTCCGTTCCTCAAAAGCAATTTTATTTTCAGAAACAATCTCCTCTTCCACAACATCCTCCTGCTGCAATTTTCGAGGGTGCATCTGTTCATATTCCCGGAAACATTCCAGTTTCTTAGCCTCTAGGAAATGCGCAACACCTCCCAGGTATTCCTTTATCCCCTTGTTGGCGAATTCATACACCTTATCTGCCAACCCAAGCAGAAAATCCCTGTCATGGGAAACGACAATCACAGTTCCTTCGAACTTCTTCAACGCATCTTTCAATATATCTTTCGTGCGCATATCCAGATGATTCGTCGGCTCATCCAAGATTAACACGTTATAAGGTTCTAATAACAAACGTACCATTGCCAAGCGGGTTCGCTCTCCCCCGGAAAGCACCTTCACCTTCTTGTCGACATCCTCACCGGAAAACAGAAAAGCCCCTAATATATCCCGGATTTTCTTCCGGATTTCACCTACTGCCACTTGGTCTACCGTATCCAGAACACTCAACGAAGGGTCAAGCAAATCAGCTTGATTCTGCGCAAAATACCCGATATTCACGTTATGCCCGATCTTCAGGTTTCCCTCATAGGGGATCTGATCCATGATCATCTTCACCAAAGTTGTTTTACCTTCTCCGTTCCTTCCGACAAAAGCAACTTTCTCTCCTCTCAGCACATCAAGATTCACTTCATGCAGTACCACGTGATCACCATACGCTTTACTCAAATCCCGCCCACTCACGACAATATCCCCCGAACGTACCGCCGGTTGAAATCGCACATTGATTCGTGCTGAATCTTCCTGTTCAATCTCGATTCGTTCTATTTTTTCCAGTTGTTTGATCCGGGATTGTACCTGTACCGCTTTTGTCGCCTTATAACGAAAACGCTCGATAAAATCCTCCGTATCCTTAATCTGCTTTTGCTGGTTCTCGTAAGCACGTTGCTGTTGCTCGATACGTTCCTTACGTAATTCGGTAAAACGTGTATACGATACTTTATAATCATATATCTTTCCCCGTGAGATCTCTACCGTCCGGGTTGTAATATTATCCAAAAATGCACGGTCATGTGAAACAAGAACCACAGCTCCAGGATAACCTTGCAAGAATGACTCCAACCAAGATATAGACTCTATATCCAAATGATTTGTCGGCTCGTCCAATAAAAAAACATCGGGACGTGCCAATAATATTTTAGCCAACTCGATCCGCATACGCCATCCCCCACTAAATTCCTCGCACCGCCGTTCCAGATCTTCCTGCCGAAATCCCAATCCTTTCAACACGACCTCAACTTCACCGTCCATATTATCCGCCCCTCGCATATGCAACATCTCGGTTTTCACATTCAATTTATCAATCAGCGCCATGTAACTATCCGACTCGTAGTCTGTACGCTCACTCAGTTCCCGATGCAAACGCTCCAATTCTGCCTGCAAATCCAGCACATCATTAAACGCTGTTTCCGCCTCTTTCCGTACGGTCTTACCTTCTGCATACACTTTCGTCTGTGGCAAATACCCGATTTTCAACCCGGAAGGAACAGAAACACTTCCCTCGGAAGGCTCTTGTACCCCGGCCAATATCTTCAATAATGTAGACTTTCCGGCCCCGTTACGCCCAGTCAGACCAATCCTATCTCTTTTGTTCACCAGAAAAGAGATAGAGTCAAGCAACGCGTAATCTCCAAATAAAACACTTACATTATTAATTGAAATCATATATCATCATGCAAAATAAAACCTTCTATATTTTAACGAGTGCAAATATACGAAACTTATAGACACGGGCAAACGAGTTTACCCGTGTGTTACAAGTTACAAGTTCACAAGTTACAGGTTGCAAATTCAAAATTTGCACATAAAAATAACCTGCACCCCGACGAAATCATATAAAAAATGACCAATATCTTGTTTTATCCATCAAATATTTTTTATATTTGGGAAATTTAGAAAGAATACTAACTACATAAAAGAATAAAATATGCCCAAAGGAGTATTTAAACTACCAAACATTACCAATGAACCCATCAAAAGTTATGCACCGGGTTCTCCGGAAAGAAAAGAATTGAAGTCACAAATCAATCAATTGCGTTCTATCGTTGCCGATGTTCCAATGATCATTGACGGGAAAGAAGTTCGCACGGGGAAACTGGTAGATATTCGTCCGCCACATGATCATCATCATCTGCTCGGACACTATCACCAAGGGGATGCCAGCCACGTGCAAATGGCAATTGATGCTGCATTAAAAGCTAAACCGGCTTGGGAAAAAATGAGCTGGGAAAGTCGGGCTGCCATTTTCTTAAAAGCGGCTGATCTTTTAGCCGGACCTTATCGTCAACGGATGAATGCCGTGACCATGTTAGGACAATCCAAAAATGCTTTCCAGGCAGAAATCGATTGTGTGGCAGAATTAGCTGACTTCTTCCGTTTCAACGTGAAAAATATGTATGAAATATACCATATGCAACCGAATTCCGCTCCGGGGATCTGGAATCGTACGGTATGGCGTCCTTTGGAAGGATTTGTTTTCGCCCTTACTCCATTCAACTTTACCTCTATCGCAGGTAACTTACCGGGAGCCCCGGCATTAATGGGTAATGTTTGCGTTTGGAAACCATCCAAGACTGCCGTTTACTCGGCACATCTGATTATGGAAATTCTAAAAGAAGCCGGATTACCTGACGGTGTTATCAACTTGGTTTACTGCTCAGGCCCGACGGCTGCCGATGTTATTTTCTCTCATAAAGATTTTGCAGGTATACATTTCACGGGATCAACTCAAGTATTCAATGATATTTGGGCTACTATCGTGAAAAATATTGATAAATACAGAAGTTATCCGAGAATTGTTGGGGAAACCGGAGGTAAGGACTATATCTTCGCCGACCCGACAGCATGTCCTAAAGAAGTGGCAACAGCCATCGTACGCGGGGCGTTCGAGTATCAAGGACAAAAATGTTCTGCCGCCTCACGCGCCTACATTCCTGCCAATATCTGGCCCGAAGTAGAAAACTACGTGCAAGAGGATATGGCCAACATAAAAGTCGGTGGAGTTGAAGATTTCACGAACTTTGTAAACGCTGTTATTGACGAGGCCTCTTTCGTTAAATTGTCTAACGCAATTGATGCAGCAAACAAATCGGAAGATGCAGAAGTGATTATCGGCGGCCATTACGATATGAGTGCAGGATATTTTATCCAACCGACCATTATCCAAGCTTTTAAACCGGATTACATTACCATGCGGGAAGAATTATTCGGTCCGATCTTAACCGTTTACGTTTATGATCCGGAAAAAGTAGATGAAACATTAGATATTCTGGATAAGTCATCAGCTTATGCTCTTACCGGAGCTATTTTCTCTAAAAATCGTGCCAACATCGAGGAAATGACAGAACGTTTAACTCACACGGCCGGAAATTTCTACATTAACGATAAACCAACAGGAGCTGTTGTTGACCAACAACCTTTCGGTGGTGGTCGTGCATCCGGTACTAATGATAAAGCGGGAACGATCTTCAATTTATTACGTTGGGTTTCACCACAAGCCATTAAAGAAACGTTTGTTCCGGCAACGAACTATATGTATCCTAATTTCTTGGAAGAATAGAACTTTTAATTCTCCATACAAGCTGAACGTCATGTACGTTCAGCTTTTTCTTTTTTAGAAAAGCTGATACTTCCGGTTCACGGCATAAAAAGTTTCTCGCGATACATGATAAATTCGACAGACAGCCGACACGGACATTCCCTCTTCAAGTAAATGACTAATCTCTTCCCGATTATCCAACAACACGTTTTGTTTCCCTTTTCCCGGCGGACGCCCCAAACGTACTCCCTCGGACTTCCGATGAGCTAAAGCCTCCTTCGTTCTCATCGAGATGAGATTATGCTCGATTTCTGCCACCAAGGCAAAAGCAAAAGCCAAGACTTTACTATTAATACTATTATCAAAAGCATAACCGTCTTTTGTGCTATAAACCGTTATATTCATTTCAAGACAACGATGTAATATTGACATTATGTCTAGCAAAGTCCGGCTTAATCGGGATAATTCAGTAACGATTAGGACGTCTCCCTTCTTCAAACTTTTCAACAATCGACCTAATTTCCGATCATGCTCTTTCTTTTTGCCACTTACAACCTCCGTAACCCAACGGTTTATAGTCAAATTCTTTCGTGCAGCAAACTTTTCAATCTCTTCTTTTTGATTCTCAAGATGTTGTTTTCCTGTGCTCACTCTCAAATATGCTATTGTCATAATTCTTCCGCATTATAAAATAAATTAAAACAAAGACATTAATAATCATTTTATGAAATAATCAGAAACACAAATATAAATAAACAAATTACACAGGTGTCAAGTAAAACGTTCATTAAACTTGACACT
>DYVS01000080.1:0-8993 GCA_020743075.1 Butyricimonas virosa
TTATTTCCTTGTACTTTAAAACGTGCATCTGATATTTTTTCAAAAGAAACAAACAATTCCCGTACGTCCTTGTAACGTTTCAAGTTTCCGGACAATCGTACATTCTGTAACCCGGCATCCTGGTAAAGTACTTCCAACCCGTACCACCGACTCAATTTATCCATAATCGAATTCAGAGATTCATTCCGGAAAATGAAATCCCCGTTTTTCCACGACACGTACGCCAATACATCCACATCCGCCACCGTGATTTTACCCGACACTTGATCAAACACGCCTTTCTGGTTAGGTTTCAACAACACCTCTTTTCCACCTTGATTCATACTCACACTTCCCGTCACGAGAACCGTCTCGATCTTGTCGTAGGTATTCACGTTGAATTCCGTTCCGTACACTTTGACCGACATATCATCCACCTGCACTAAAAATGGCTTTTTCTTATTTTTAGCAACCTCAAAGTAAGCCTCTCCCTTCAAATAAACAACCCGTTCTTTGCCATTAAACTGCACAGGATAGCAAAGTTCGGTCTCGGCATTCAGCCACACCCGCGTACCGTCAGATAGGGTCAAATTGAATTCTCCCCCTCGTGGAATAACCAAACGATTCATCACTCTTGTCGTATCCTTCGCTGTCACCTCGTTACCCTCGGCCGCTTCATACGAAATTCGTCCGGTCTCGCTCACCACCACGGAAGTCCCGTCCTTTTCTTCCAGCTGTTGGGCAACATTACCCATAGCCACCTCCTCGCCCGAAGACAACACCAGAGTGGCCCGGGATTTACCCGGTTGAATGGTTTTCTTTTTTGCCACCTGTACCGGTTTTTCCTCCACTTTCTCCGAATCCCATAAAAGCATCCCTCCCACACTCAGTAAAATCACCATCGCAGCTGCCACACCATACCAGATCCGAAGAGAAGAGCGCTTCCTCAATTTTTTCCGCATAACGTTAAAATCCGATTTCACTTCCCGGGCATACACACCCCATTGAAGTTCCAGATGTACCCGCTGAAATTCCCGAAAATATTCCCTATTACGTTCGCTCTCTTCGAGCCATAACTCGACTTCCTCTCGGCCGACATCATCCAATTCATCGAGAAGATACGCCAATAATTTTTCCTCTATTTTGTTTTGCCCTGTCATAGTTACAATCCATTTTACAACTATAATACAGTTCAACAACAAAAATCATTGCTCTGAAATCAAACTTTTTTCAAGAAAAAATAAATAGATCGCCAATTCATCCTTATTATCAGCCTGTTGACGTAACTTTTTTAACGCTCTTACAAGGATACTATTCACCGTGGCAATAGAAATCCCTAGTTTATCCGCCACGTCTTTGTATTTCATTCCCTCCAAATATATGCTTCGGATTACCTCCTGTGCCCTAGGAGTCAATTTCTCCAACTCCTCCTCCACACGCCGAAAAACTTCATCCTCAAAATTATCATACTCTTTCCAAGGGCTATCGTAGTAAGCCACGTCACAAGCCTGTCGCAACGGATCAATTTTATCTAATTGATTTAATGCCAGATTACGAATGGAAGTAAACAGGTAAGATTTCAAGGTTTCCGGGAATAGTACCGAATAAGGCTTTTCCCAAAGTTTCACGAAAAAATCCTGCACAATATCTTCGGCTCGCTGGGTATCATGCAAAAAAGTCGTGGCCCAAACCACTAACGGCTTGTAGTATTCACGAAACAGAAGTTCCATTCCGCCAATCTTCCGCACTTTTAATAATGAACAAATCTCTTGATCTATCGGGCTCATAACTTTTCCACACTTGAGCCACAAATATAGGAAATTTAGAACTCATATACGAGTTTACAGTAAAAGATTGTCTTGCATCCACCCCTACGAATCAATGCCTCAAAAGTTGCTGAATGAACATCTGCAATAATCTCGGTTCCAGCAATATGGGAAAAATCAGACCAAACACCGCCCCGTAGAAGTGGGCGTTATGATTAATGTTATCACCACCTCGCTTTGCCATGTATTGGCAATAAAGCAAGTAGATAAAACCGAACACAATACCGGGAATCGGAACGATTGCGAAGAAGTAGATCTTATCCCAGGGATGCAGAAATATCGCCGTGAACAAAACAGATGAAACCGCACCGGATGCCCCGATGGAAGAATAGTATTGATTGTTCCGGTATTTCCACACATCATATACTGAGGCTGCCACCATTCCCCCGAAATACAGGATCAAGAAACTGGAACTACCGAATCCCCATGCTACAAACTGGTTCTCCACGTATAACCCGAAAGAGAGAAAGGTAAACATATTCACGATCAAGTGTGTCCAGTCGGCATGGACAAAACCGTGAGAAATAATCCGGTACCACTCCCTGGAATGTACCATTCGGTAGGGATTACACGACAATTTATTGAACAGGGAATAATTATTAAAACAAGCAATTGACACGACAACCGTGACAATAAGTATAACGTAAGTCATCATAATCTACTCTAAAAAATAATGTTATTAAATATCCTCCCGGTTCTCCTGTGCCTCATCTCGTTTGACAAACGTACTCCGACTCGCATAAGTTTTGTCATCTCCATGAATATACAGAAGAGTCCCGCCTTTAATCGTATCTATAATTTTTTTACTCACGGCTAACGGCAAAGCCGGACATCCCAAGCTACGCCCCAAACGACCGCATGACCGGATGGTTGACGGATCGGCATAAGCCGCCCCATGTACCACGATTGCCCGTTCTTTCGCCTTGTCATTAATTCCCCGCTCCAGACCGTTCAACACCAAAGAATAACCGTTCTTCCCGTAATACGTGTTCTCCGTTTGGTAAAAACCCAACGAACTCTTGAAAGAACCTTCCTGATTGGAAAACGAGGTGGCATACTTTTCCCCACTATTCCGACCATGAGCCACGTAAGAAATAAACAGAACTTTCTTCAACTTCAAATCAATCACGAACAAGCGTTTTTCCGTGGAAGGTTTCGTAAAATCAATTACCGTAAGTATATTTTTGTCGAAACTGCCCATCCGGTTATACCCCGCAATAGCCCGCTCGAATACGGTGTAATCAATCGTTCCCTCTAACGCCATTTCGTGATAAAGCATCCGACTATTGGGCATAGACGGCCTCTCTGCCGCTATCCCAGATAGCGATCCCCAACAAATTCCCCCGATCATCAAGATAAGCGATAACGCACGCATAAAGTCATTTTTCATCAATCAAACACAATTACCAACGTCTTTTCCACCTCCGCCCAATCGTACATGAACTTGGCATGTGATGTCGCATTCCTCACGCACATATGAGACCGGGGTGTCGTTCCAAGCGTCCAGCTATATTCAATCAACTTGTTATCGGGATAATTGACCGGAACCCCGTGTAAATAGGCTCCCCCGGTAAAACGACTGGCATAAGGCGCAAAACCTCCTTCCTCGTCTGACCCATCCTTCAAGAAAAGCATCTCCGACAATTTCCGCTGTATAAAATAAATTCCCGGCGGTGTCGGTTGCTGGTAAGGCGGTCGGTTAGCTCCCGTCGTTATCGGATTCATACTTCTCACCAACCAAGTCGCTCCTTCTTGTTCCAAAGTTGCAATATTCTGATTCGTTCGGTCAACAAATATAACTTTTTTAATCGAAAGAGGCCCTATCAGTTTCATGTATTTTTTAGGAACATGCCATATTCCGCCAAATGTTGCTGGAATAACCTGAAAATAATCAGCACTATCGCTGATCACGGAAACATAAGCCCCGTCCCGTCCGTAGCGTTCCGGCACACGGACATCATCCAACCGATACAGAGGAATTCCCTGGTAACGATTCACCCCGAAAGTGTCTTGCACCTGCTTGTATTTATTGGTCACGTACTTTCTCGTGAGAGGTGGCATTCCGTTCGCATTCTTGTAATTCCGCAGCATCCCGTACCCATCATTCCTTTCCTGAAAAGCCTCCAGTGAATCCAGAAACACCGAAATTTTATCCCATTGAAAACGCCTCTCCAGTTTCCCGTATTTATAGGTATCCTGTAACGTATGTTTGTCATATAGCAACTTTTTCTCGATTTTCACGGCAAAACCATTCCAGCCCCACCCCATCAAAAAGAGAATTGTAATATAGTGTCTTAATATCATCATTTTTCATTACCTTTTTAAAAAAGATACGCTGGCAAAGAAAAATGGTTTACATCCGGTATTCAAAATTTATGGTTTCCGAACAAAAATAACAACGCCCGGCAAAAATTTGCCGGGCGCTATCACGTTTTTATAATTAAAATGTTGAAAGCAACTTATGCAGGAATCAACCCGGTAATCAGGATCAATACCAACAATCCCAAGATGGCGTACAACTCCGGGAACACGGCCAATACCATCGTGGTTCCAAACACGTTGTAACCGCTACCGATTGCCACGATACCGTTAGCACATACCTGTGCTTGACGAATAGCTGAGAAGAAAGCCACTAAACCAAGTCCCAATCCGGCTCCGAAGATAGCTGAAGCAGGGCCCCAACCCATATCTACGTTCGTCAAGAAACTACTTAACAGGAAATATCCCACGAAACCATACAATCCCTGAGAAGAAGGCAGTGCGGACAAACCGATATACTGACCGGATGCAGTCGGGTTTTTCTTCAAAGCACCTACCGCAGCATTACCGCAAATAGTAACTCCATACGCACTACCGATTCCTGATAATGCCACCATCAATGCAACACCTAGATAAGCTAATAAAATTGGTTCCATAATTCTAATCTATTTAATTTGTTATTTTTATAATCTTTATTTTTAATCATTTACTTTTTTTCTGAACGGGGCATATTGTTTACCACCGCCTTCAAATCCGGCATTCTTGTAGAATTCCACGAAGGTCAAACGCATCGGGTGTACAAACGAACTGATCATACACAACCCGAAGTTAATCGAGTGACCGATAAGCAGAATCAAGAACACGGCTATGAATTTCATGATAACTGGTAAACCATCCGTGAGCTGGAAAGCCAGCGTGTTAAACACTCCTCCCAAGATACTTCCCGTTAACCCGATTGCGAACAATCGGATATATGAAAGCGTGTCTCCCAGTAATCCCGTTGCCATATTGTATGTTCCCCACAATCCGGACCCGAAATTCGAGAAAATCCCTTTTCCCGGAGAATTGTAGAAATAAATTGTCAACGCAGAAAGGCCCAACAGAGCGTAAAGCACGTATTTCAAACCTTCCGGGATCACGACTTCTAGCATCGGTAACCCAATCAACACGCCCAACAGGATAATGGCAACGACCCAACCTAGCGTCGATACTGCGTATTTAAATCCGAACTGTTTCGTTAACCTTGCGGCATTCAAGCACATTCCATAAAGAATCTGAATAATACCCACGGCAACCGCAATAATCATCATCGGATTATATCCACCCAGATATTTCCCGTAGTTCGCCTCTGTCAGGAAGAGAGACTTCACGCCAGCCAACCAAGGCCATTCCACGGAATCCAAAGCGATACCAAAGAATGAACCCGTCAGTAAGCCGACAATAACCGTCATGATTCCCAAATATTGCCCCAGCACAAGGTAACCCTTCACCGAAGGCGAGGCTTTCCGGCCAATAATGAAACAAGCCAGCCAAATGATCAACCCGTAGCCACCATCACCCATACACATTCCGAAGAACAGCATGAAGAACGGGGCCAAGAAAGGCGTCAAATCCAACTCTCGATATTGCGGCAGGGCAAACATCTCCGTTACCGGTTCAAACAACTTGGAATAAGCATTGTTTTTCAACTGCACGGGAACATCATCCTCCGGAGTAGGCCGGGTGAATTCGAAGTACACATCTTTTGTTTCCAAAAAACTTCTCATTTCAGCCTCTCTCTCCAGCGGAATCCATCCTTCCAAAGCAATGACTTTCTCGTCGATCAGATGTTGGGCGGCATCCTCCACTTTAATCTTGTCTGCCACCTCGGTAATCTTCAAACGATACTTTTTCAGCCGTTCAATCGCATCCTGCGAAACAGCATCCAACTCTTTCCCGATGTTCACAGCTTCCTCTCGCAAAGCCGTAATTTGCTTTGCCAGCTCGTCTGCCGTAGCTTGAGGGAAAAGATAAGGATCAGCCTCCAGGTTCACGCTTGTCCCGGCAGGAGTAACGGTAACAAAATATTTCTGTCCCATCATCTCGCTGATTATAACAGCGTCATACATCTCTTCCCATGCCGGCTGATACTTCTGTTCCGGCACGGAAAAGAAATGAAATTCCCAACCGGCAGCCTCCAGTTTTTGGATCATCTCCCGGGAAAACTTTCCCCAAGGGCGATAAGCCGCATGATCTTTCTCCAAACCTGCCAATTGTTGCTCGATCTGATCCTGTCGACTATACAAACCTTCCAAATAATCCAGCAAATGCTCGTCGTCCACCTTCACTTTTTCCACCTGCTCCACGTCATTCCGACTCTGCATGTGCGTGATCATCTCCCCGGTCCGTCTGATTAACATCAACTTCGCCTGTAGATCCGTATCTTCTGCCGTACGTTCCGTATTCTCATGAATATGAACCATTCCCTTTTCCCGGAGTTCTCCGAGAAATGTTTGATATTCCTTGTAAAATATCAACAGGGACAATTTCATCATAGGTACTATCATAGGCTATTCCTCCATCAATTTACGGGTTTTCACGATCTTCTGTGACGACTTGGAAAGGTTTTCCTCGTCTTCCAAGAACCGCTTGATCTTGCGAATCGCCTCCTGGAATCCCGGGATCTGCACTTTTTCGTACAAATTCACCTTCTGTGTCGTTTTCTTTCTCGCCCTATCCAACAGCTCCATTTTCCGGGTGAAAAATTCCCTCTCCAAAGCGATACTTACTACCTCTTTGATGTATTCCACACCATCGAGTAGCCACCCGGGTTGATTAAACAAGCTGAAATCCTTCACCTCATAATCCACACCGTCGAGAACAGGCGTCTTTACCCCGGCAATCTTTTTAACCGACATCCTGACATCCTTCACGACAAGTATATCTTCCTTATACTCGTCATAAAGTTGCAGCATATCGTTCAATGAATTCAGCGTATCCTCCAACTTCACATTAAATTCATCCGCCACCTGTTTCGCCTTCTTCACCTCCGAACGCAAAGCCGACTCCTTATTTTTGATGGTAGGCAATGCCCTCACTCGCATCTTCAACTGCTTATCCAGCCCTTGAAGCGATGTCTTATTATATTGAAACTTTATCACCTTACCAATGTTTTAAATTTTAGATTTATGATTTATGATTTTAGATTCATAATTTACGATTCTAAGGATTTACGATTCAAATTATTGGTTTTGGTCTTTATTGAAGCAACAATCATGGCAACAAGTTCATTGGTCTCCTTTTTTAAAGGTGAAACAATATCTCCCGATAACATTCCTGCTTCTTCCATAATCTCCAACCAATATACCGTCTCGTCGGCTTCCTCTTCAACAATTTTCATTTTACTGATAAAATCCTTATCAGATTTAGCACGACAAACTGCCCGATAATTTGCCCCAACGGACAAGGATGAACGTAATATCTGATCACAAACCACTTTGGTCGCTTGAGTTTTCGGCAAACCTTCTGTTAACCGAATCACGGCAAGACCTAATTGTTTCGTTCGATATTTAAATGTTACCTTATCCATAATCATAAATCAAACAATCATAAATCATAAATTCTCATAACCACCAAACTGGTCTATGATCTCCTGCTTAATACCCAATTCCGCCTTGTTAAAGTATTTGCGGAAAAGATCCCAAGCGGTATCCAACATCTGGTCGGTACTGATGTTCACATCGATAGCAAGCAAGCTGTTGGAATAGTCTTTGGCGAAATCTAGGGTACGGCGGTCGTAGTCCGTCAAGTCGAAACCGTTCTCCATCTTGGTCCGGGCGTTAGCGGCATCGGCATACAGACGGATGGCAGCATTCATCACTTGCGGGTGATCCTTACGGGTTTTCTTACCGATCACGAGCTGTTTCAAACGAGACAAACTTCGGAACGGGTCAACGATAACCTTACCGATCTCCGTATCTTTACGCAGGAACAACTGTCCCTCCGTGATGTACCCGGTGTTATCCGGAATAGCATGGGTAATGTCACCACCGGACAACGTGGTCACGGCTATGATCGTGATAGAACCTCCGGCAGGGAACTGCACGGCCTTCTCGTAAATCTTCGCCAAATCGGAATACAATGAACCCGGCATGGAGTCCTTCGACGGAATCTGGTCCATACGGTTGGACACGATACTCAAAGCATCGGCATACAACGTCATGTCCGTCAACAACACCAACACCTTCTCGTTCTTATCCACCGCAAAATACTCGGCAGCCGTCAATGCCATATCCGGTACCAACAAACGCTCAACAGGCGGAGCCTCCGTGGTATTCACGAAACTAACGATACGATCCAATACCCCAGCATTATCAAACAAATTTTTGAAATACAGGTAGTCATCATTCGTCAATCCCATTCCTCCCAAAATGATACGGTCTGTCTGCGCTCTCAGCGCCACGTTCGCCATCACTTGGTTGTAAGGCTGATCCGGGTCGGCAAAGAACGGAATCTTCTGACCGGATACCAACGTGTTGTTCAAGTCGATACCCGCAATACCGGTTGCAATCAACTCCGACGGTTGTTTACGACGTACCGGGTTCACTGACGGTCCCCCGATCTCTCTTTCTTCCCCGTCAACAGCAGGTCCCCCATCAATCGGATCGCCAAAGGCATTAAAGAAACGCCCGCATAAATCATCTCCCACTTTCAGAGTAGGCGCTTTTCCCAAGAATGTCACTTCTGCATTCGTTGGAATCCCTTCTGTTCCGGAGAACACCTGAAGGGTTATATCATTTCCCCAAATCTTCACGACCTGCGCCAACCGTCCGTCTACAATAGCCAGCTCGTCATTCCCGACGCCCTGAGCATTCAACGTACACGTTGCTTTCGTGATCTGGGTGATCTTTGTATAAACTTTTTGAAAAGCAGTCGTCATACCATTTATTT
>DYVS01000081.1:0-14934 GCA_020743075.1 Butyricimonas virosa
AAGAAATTTTATATTGAAACTTACGGTTGCCAGATGAACGTGGCCGACAGTGAAGTAGTTGCAGCCATCTTGGAAGACAAAGGATACCAACGGACGCAAGAAAAAAGTGAGGCAGACGTGATTCTGGTGAACACCTGTTCCGTGCGTGAAAACGCGGAACAACGGGTTCGCGGACGGGTACAAGGATTTTCCGAGGTAAAGAAAAAGAATCCACACATGCTGGTAGCCATCATGGGATGTATGGCAGAACGTTTGGGAGAGGCTCTTTTTGAACAGGAGAAAAACGTGAATATCGTGGTTGGTCCCGACGCATACATGGACCTCCCTTCTTTAATCGAGAAAGCCGAAAAAGGCGAGAAAGCCATCAACATCGAACTCTCCACCACGGAAACCTACAAGGATATCTGCCCTTCCCGAATTGACGAAACAGCCATTTCAGGATTTGTTTCCATCATGCGGGGATGTAATAATTTCTGTACCTATTGTATCGTTCCGTACACCCGGGGCCGCGAGCGTAGCCGAAGTCCCAGAAGTATTGTCAATGAAGTTCTGGACCTTCAATCCAAAGGTTACAAGGAAGTGACGCTACTCGGTCAAAATGTAAATTCCTACCTCTGGCGGGGGGATAATCAGGAAGTGAATTTCCCGGCTCTGCTTGCCATGGTAGCGCAAACGGTACCCAATATGCGTATCCGTTTTGCCACGTCACACCCGAAAGATATGAATGACGACATTCTACGTGCGATTGCCACCCATTCCAACATTTGCAAACACATCCATTTACCCTTCCAATCCGGGAGTAATTCCGTATTGAAAGACATGAACCGAAAATATACCCGTGAATGGTACCTTGACCGGATTCGTGCCATCCGTGAAATTGTCCCCGATTGTGGAATTTCCACGGACGTGTTTGTCGGATTCCACAACGAAAGCGAGGAAGATTACCAACAAACCCTTGACTTGATGAAAGAGGTTATGTTCGACTCTGCCTTCATGTTCAAATACTCGGAACGTCCGGGTACCATGGCCTCTCGCAACTTGCCGGATAACGTGGACGAGGAAGTAAAAGGACGCCGTTTACAGGAACTAATTGATATGCAGGTGGAGATTTCTCACCAAAGCAACTTGAAAGACGTGGGTAAAGTATTCGAGGTACTCGTGGAAGGTGTTTCTAAGAAAAAATCGGATGAACTTTTCGGTCGCAGCAGCCAAAACAAGGTGATCGTCTTCCCGGATAACGGGGCTAAAGTTGGTGAACTCGTTCAGGTTCGTGTCACGGAATGTACCCCCGCAACTCTCATCTGTGAAGCAATTAAAAATTGAAAATCAGTCATTATCATGTCTCGTAAACTCCTCAATGAAGAACTGAACCGACTCACCACGGAAGAGTATAAAGACGCTGAAAAACTCCCAATCGTAGTTGTACTGGACAACGTGCGCAGCTTGAATAACATCGGTTCCGTGTTCCGCACATCCGACGCTTTCCGGCTTTCCAAGATATATCTTTGTGGTATCACGGCAACACCACCCCATCGGGAAATACACAAAACGGCCCTCGGAGCAGAAGAAAGCGTGGACTGGGAGTATTTCGAAGAAACCACCGATGCGGTTCAGGCATTGAAAAACGAAGGGCACACGATTCTATCCGTGGAACAAGTGGAGAACAGTATTTCTCTGGAACAATTCGCCATCGAAAGCGGACGAAAATATGCTTTCATCTTCGGAAACGAGGTAAAAGGCGTGCAACAGGAAGTAGTTGATCTTTCGGATGACTGTATCGAGATCCCCCAGTTCGGAACCAAACATTCATTCAACATATCCGTCACCGCCGGAATTGTACTATGGCAGGTCATCCACCCGCTATTCTACAAACAACTGAAATGAATTTATAAATTTTATAAACTCATTTTCATTGTCTCCACGATTTTCACGGCTTCCACGGCTTCTCGCACATCATGAACCCGGAGAATATGCGCTCCCTTCAACAGGGAGATCGTATTCAGTACGGTTGTTCCATTTAATGCTTCTTGGGGTGTAATCTCCAATAACCGCCAGATCATTGATTTCCGAGATATTCCCACCAACAAAGGGTAACCCAAATCCAGAAAGGAATCCATTTTATCCATCAACTCATAATTATGGGCCACGGTCTTTCCAAAACCAAATCCTTGATCCAATATTATATTATTAAATCCCAGAGCATTTAAACGAGCAATCCGTTCCGTAAAAAACTCCCGAACCTCACGCACGACATCATCGTAATGAGGATTAACCTGCATATCCTGAGGTGTTCCCTGAATGTGCATCATGATATAAGGAAGTCCTAATTCCGCCACCGTCTCGAACATCTTGTCATCCATCGTTCCCCCGGAAATATCATTGATGATAATCGGTCCGAGACAATGACTGATCTCTTTGGCCACATCGGCCCGGAACGTGTCAATCGATACCGGAAGATGCGGGTGGTACTTACGAATCAATTCCACGGCAAAACTCAACCGGGATAACTCCTCCTGAGCATCCACGAACGCCGCCCCCGGACGGGTTGAATACGCCCCGACATCAATAATCCCGGCTCCCTGTTCCACGATCTCATCCACCCGTTCCATGATCTTCAACTCGCTCGTGTACTTTCCCCCGTCATAAAAAGAATCCGGTGTCACGTTCAATATACCCATCACCACGGGTTTCTCCAGGCTAACCTTTTCCGCTCCGATCGTTATATGTGTCATAATTTTCAACTTTCGATTTCCAATATTCAATTATTTGAGTACTTTTACAGGACAAATTAACAATTTATTTTTCAGATTTCATTATCAAAAATAAATAGAGTATGCCAAATACAGCACAAGAATATGATAAAGTGATAGATATATGTCAGGATATCTTCGTGAAGAAAATGCAGGACTACGGGACAGCCTGGAGAATACTCCGCCCGACCTCCATTACGGACCAGATATATATCAAAGCAAACCGTATACGCAGTATTGAAGAAAAGGGGATCACCAAAGTCGGGGAAGGCATTGTTCCCGAATTTATCGGAATCATCAACTATGCCATCATGGGATTGATCCAACTCCAACTCGGACCGGGTAACGACACCCCCCAAGATGAAGTCCTTCGCCTGTATCAGAATTATTTTCACAAAGCAAAGGAACTGATGCTTGCCAAGAATCACGATTACGATGAAGCCTGGCGGGAAATGCGGGTCAGCTCGTACACCGACTTGATTCTAATGAAGATCAACCGTACAAAACAGATAGAAGATCACCAAGGTACCACGATCATATCGGAAGGTATCGATGCAAATTACTTCGACATGGTAAATTACGCCGTTTTCGGGTTGATTCGCCTTGTCGTGGAGCAAGAGTAAGGTCTAACCGAAAAATAAACAAACATGAGACTCGTCAAAAACCTGTGCAGGATTATTGTCGGGATAGTATTCATCTATTCCGGATTCGTGAAAGGAATTGACCCGTTAGGATCTGATTACAAATTCACTGACTACTTCAACGCTTTCGGTATGGGCTGGATGAACGCAACCACGTTGTTTTTCTCTTTCGCCCTCTCGCTGGTAGAATTTCTGATCGGAATCGCCCTGTTGTTCAATTTATGGGTATCCCGTATGGCATGGGGTTCCCTATTATTTATGGCTTTTTTCACCCCGTTGACCCTCGTGTTGGCACTGACGAATCCTGTGAGTGACTGCGGTTGTTTCGGGGATGCCATGATCCTGACAAACTGGCAAACCTTTTGGAAGAATATCATTTTGCTCCTATTGGCCATCATGATCTTCATGTACCGCAAAGAATACAAATCATCGCTTCCCTTGGTGGGACAATTTTCGTTTCTAGCCTTGGCAGGAGCCGGAATGTTATGTCTTTCCGTTTATTGCTATCGTCACCTACCCGTACTGGATTTCCGTCCTTACGCTGTCGGCAAAAACATCACGGAAGGAATGAGACTTCCCGAAGGAGCCGAACCGGATCAATACGAAGTCACGTTAAAGTACAAAAACAAGCAAACCGGAGAGGTCCAGTCTTTCACGGAAGAAAACTATCCGTGGCAAGACACACTGAACTGGGAATACGAAAGTAGCTCGGAGCGACTGGTAAAGAAAGGGTATATCACACCGATTCATGATCTTGTAATCGAACACCCCACGCTTGGTAACATCACAGAAGAAATCCTAGAAGATGATAATCACACGATCCTCGCCGTAGCATACAACCTTACCCAGAGTGACGTGCAATACCAACCCGCTATCAACCGACTGGCAGAGTATGCCCAAGAGAAAGGAATTCGTTTCTATGGGTTAACCTCATCCTCGGAACGAGACATTGAAACATATAAAAAGCGGTATCACGTTCCCTACGAATTTTGTACAGCTGACGAGATTCAGTTAAAAACCATGATTCGCTCCAATCCCGGCGTGATCATCCTCCGGGAAGGCACAATTCTCGACAAATGGGCCGGAAAAGATGTTCCCGACGTGAAAGAATTACAGGATACCGACTTGACAGCTTATTGCGTGTATTCAAGGGAACAAATGCAACGAATTTATTTGGTTTACTCCATTATCCTTCTTTTCTTTGTAGCATATTTACTGATTCCACGTAAAAAAGGGAAAAGAAACAATTAAGCACAAACAATTCAAAACATAAAGATATGAGAAAAAAGATTGTAGCAGGTAACTGGAAAATGAACAAAACCTTCGCTGAAGGAGTTGAATTGGCTAGAGAAGTGAATGATTACGTGAGATATAAAGAAGGCGGGGAAGGCGTTCTCGTTGTTCTCGGTACTCCCTTTATCCACTTGGCAAAAGTGGCTCATAACATCACGGAATCTTCCATCATGGTTGCCGCACAAAACTGCGCAACAGAAAAAGCCGGAGCCTACACGGGTGAAGTTTCAGCTGACATGATCGCTTCTACAGGGGCAAAATGCGTGATACTGGGACACTCCGAAAGAAGAAGTTACTATGGCGAAACAAGCCCTATTCTCGTGAAGAAGGTTGCACAAGCCCTAGAAAGCAAATTGGAAATCATCTTCTGCGTGGGTGAAGTGTTGGAAGAAAGAGAAACCGAGAAACATTTCGAAGTTGTGAAACAACAGTTGACTGAGGGACTCTTCAATCTTACCCCGGAACAATTCGCTCACGTGGTAATCGCTTACGAACCGGTTTGGGCTATCGGTACTGGTAAAACCGCTACTCCCGATCAGGCACAAGAAATGCACGCCTTCATCCGTTCTGTTGTAGCAGAGAAATACGGACAAGCCGTAGCTGACGAAACTTCAATCCTTTACGGAGGAAGCTGTAATGCTGGAAATGCCGACGCTATTTTCTCTAATCCGGACGTGGATGGTGGACTTATCGGTGGTGCATCCCTGAAAGCAGCAGATTTCTTCGAAATCATCAAAGCGAGAGCAAGACATTAAATAAAGGGCGAAAAGCCCTTTTCGTTCATAAAGTTTATAAGGTTCATAAGGTTTGTAAAGTTGTGACTCCCTAGTGGGGTACTTTATAACCTTTATGAACCTTATAAATCTTACAAACTCCTCTTCCTCAAATCCCTTATAAAAGGTGGAACCAGACACACGATTAGCTGCGCCCGAGGCCAGTGCAGACAACGCTGAAAACAGATCATTGCCAAGCCGATAAACAACGTAGCACCCACAAGCACCTGCAAAGGCAGCCAAAATAAACCCTCTTCGGGAACAATCATCGGAATCAAGGCAACAGCTCCCGCCGGGGCAAAAAACTTTTCCAGGAATTCAAACAAAAAGAACATACAAATAAAAATCGGAAACACGACCACAACTTCAGGTAAATGCAGGTACCCATATCCCACGACCTGAAAGAACACTCCGACAACGGCGGCCGTAAACAATACCAATAAAACTTGCACGGGACGATTACGAAATCCGGCTTTTGAATTGGCAAACTCCACGTAAGTCACGATTAACGGGGGAAGAATAAAATACAAATTCTCCGTGTAAACAGCTAGTAATACAACCACTGCCACCGTCATCAATAAAAACGCCCACCGTACCAAAGCCTCCCTCCAATTTACACTCACAGACGTGTAAGTAATCTTCTCCCGTAACCCCATTCTCTCCATACCCCATTGTCCTCCAACAACAATAACCGACATAATAAACACGGCTACCGGATAGACCCAACTCTCCGTTTCCAATAACACGGGTAACATACAAGCTGAAATCTGCGGTACCAGAGTCGCACGGGATAACGTGAGGCAGATTGCAGCAAAAGCAAACGCAAACATCAGGTTAGCAAGTAACGGGAAAGGAGAATAACGCACAATACATACCCCCGCAATGGCACCCAGGGTCATGAGTACGACCATACCGATCCGGCTCACTCTCCACACTCGCTTATCCACGATCCACATCCCAATTGTCAAAGCTGCCATCTCCGGGAAAATAATCTCTCTTTCCATCAACAATTCAGCAGCTCCAATCATCAGCAAAATCATCAACAGAGCATAAAAATAGCGTTTACGCCGTGCCACGTCTCCAAACATCTGCACTCCATTTGCACTTTTCAACATTCTAAAATCTCCCTTTATTCATTATTTTACGACAAAAGTACACAAAATAATCCGTAATTATCATATGTTAATTTTTCTCCGTTTTATTCGACCTACCTTTGCCGAGCTAAAAAAATTATATATACATGCAACGAGACAGTATAGATTTTGGTTCAATGAAAGTCGGACAGTTGTTCTGTAAACAACTATTCCCGACCTTGCTGGGTATGGTTTTCTCGGCTTTATTCGTGATCACCGACGGGGTTTTCGTCGGTCGTGGAATTGGTAGCGACGCTTTAGCCGCGGTAAATATTGCCGCCCCATTATTCGTGTTCGCTGCCGGAATGGGATTAATGTTTGGTATGGGCGGGGCAATCGTGGCATCAATCAACCTGGCCCGGGGGAAAGAACGTGTGGCCAACATCAATGCCACGCAAGCAACGCTTGTTTCTTTTATCGGCATGACGTTAGTATCTATCCTTGTCATGGCTTTCCCGACATCTGTCGCTCGAATCCTCGGAGCACCCGAAGATATTATCGAGCTGGCACGGGAATACCTGATTGCTTATGCCGCTTTTGCCATGTTCCAAACGGCACTCTGCGTGCTTACTTTCTTCACCCGTATTGACGGACCTAAAATAGCCATGTGGTGTATGACAATCTCCACGGTAATTAATATCATACTCGACTATCTATTTATATTCGTGTATAAATGGGGATTGACGGGAGCCGCCGTGGCTACCGGTATCGGTGAAATCGTGGGATGTATTCTCATGGTTGCCTATTTATTACGTTATTCACCTCGTGTTCGTCTCGGCAAATTAAAGTTCAGCTGGAAGAGTATACAACTCACGGCACGTAATAGCGGATATATCATTCGTCTGGGATTCTCGGCATTCCTGGGAGAGGCAGCCATCGGTGTGATGATGCTGACCGGGAACTATGTGTTCGTGAGTTACCTCGGTACGAACGGAGTGGCAGCATTCAGTATCATGTGCTACTTTTTCCCGATCATATTTATGGTTTTCAATGCCATTATCCAATCGGCACAACCCATTATCAGTTTCAACCACGGGTATGCAGCACACGGACGTGCGCAACAAGCACTCCGGCTGGCATTGATTGCAACAATTGCAACAGGCTTGTTTTTCTTGGTCCTCACGATTTTACTACGGGAACAAATCGCATCCCTGTTCATTGCAGACCACACGAACTATGCCTGGAAGTATGCCGTATATGGAATTCCCTTTTTCTCGATATGCTATGTTTTCTTCGGAATCAACATCACCACTATCGGGTATTACATGAGTATCGAAAAGTCACGACTAGCAACGATATTTACCGTTTTAAGAGGAATCATATTACCCGTAATCTGTTTCTTCCTCCTGCCATTATGGTTAGGAGTCAAAGGGATCTGGCTAGCAGTAGCCGTGGCAGAATTTATCACGTTTGCCGTGATTTGTATAAATGCAACGTGTAAAAGAATTTGAAAGGGGCTTTTTCAAGCCCCTTTCTCCATTATTTCGTTACCCGAACCCGTTTTGCGGTCTCTCCTGTTTCATCCACAGCGTGAGCTACATTACGAGCCAATTCTATAAACGCCTGTCCGGTGACACTATCTTCATCCAAGGCAACCGGGCTACCATTCTCGCCTCCTTCCATAATACTCTGCACGATTGGAATTTGTCCCAAAAGACGCAACCCCTTCTCGTCAGCAAGTTTCTTGGCTCCCTCTTTACCGAAGATATAGTATTTATTATCCGGTAACTCAGCAGGAGTAAACCAAGACATATTCTCAACCAATCCCAACACGGGAACTTGTATTCCCGGAGATTCAAACATATTAATTCCCTTCACGGCGTCAGCCAAAGCCACCTGTTGTGGTGTACTAACCACAATTGCACCACTCAAAGCTACGGTTTGTACCAAAGTCAAGTGAATATCACTTGTTCCTGGAGGAAGGTCAATCAGCATAAAGTCCAGTTCATCCCAGAAACCGCCTTCTACCATCTGTTTTAAAGCATTGGAAGCCATCGGTCCTCTCCACACGGTTGCAGAATCGGGGTCCACGAAGAAACCAATCGACAACAATTTCACGCCATACTTCACAACCGGCTCGATCAACTCCTTACCTCCTACTTCTACCATATAAGGACTGGCATCCTCACACCCGAACATTTTCGGCATGGAAGGTCCATAAATATCAGCATCCACCAACCCTACTTTATACCCCAATTTAGCCAAGGCAACCGCCAAGTTTGAAGCTACCGTTGATTTACCGACTCCCCCTTTACCTGAAGACACGGCAACAATATGTTTCACCTTCTCCAAGGCCAAAGGTTTCTCCAAGTCATGTACGAACACGGTCTCAATCTCCACGGTTGTATATCCTAATTTCTCTTTCAACAGAGATTCACATTTCTTTCTCACCGTTCCCACGAACGGGTCATTGGACTTTTGGAATACCAAGCGGAAATCCACCTTACCGTCCTCAGCCTTTATATTCTGCACCATATCCAGTGCAACGATACTCTTCGAAGTGCCGGGATATTTCACTTCCGACAAAACGTCACGTATCTCTTTTACTATCTCTTGCATAATATCTGTTTTTTATAAATCTTTCAGACAAAATTACTGTTTATAAATTAATTTCCCAACAAACATTCGTTTTGTTAAGGTCAACAGGCTTAAAGGTTACAAATTATTGTCATTATTCCATTGTCAATTGCATATACAAATCATAAGCCTTATGACTAAAACAAGCAACAATCACCCGCACGAAATCCGGATGTGTCTCCAAGAAGGCCTTGATCTCACGCAAAGCTATCGGGGTCGCCTCCTCCAACGGATAACCGTACACACCCGTACTGATCAGAGGAAAAGCGATGGTTTTCAAACCGTTCTCCACGGCCAAGGCAAGACTATTCCGGTAACATGCCGCCAGCAACTCCGGTTCTCCCTGCCGCCCGTCAGAATAAACCGGTCCTACCGTGTGAATCACGTGACGAGCCTTCAGATTATATCCTTTTGTAATTTTCGCCTCCCCGGTTCGGCATCCGTTCAACGTCCGACATTCCGCCAACAACTCTTTCCCGGCAGCCCTGTGAATAGCCCCGTCAACTCCTCCACCTCCCAGCAAGGAAGTATTCGCTGCGTTCACGATTGCATCCACATCCAACGTGGTAATATCTGCCTCAACGATTTCCAATCTATCCATATATTCTATAATTTATCAAGAATCAGATCCTTCAAACGCTTCAAGTCAAATCCCTTGAAATGTTCATCTAGTTTCTCGATCCCGTTCAATTGTAAATAAACTTTCAATGCCAAACGCTGTAATGCCACCTGCAACACGTGTTCATGATCAAAAGCCAGAGAAGGCATATCTGACAAAGCGAACCATCGAGCATCTGCCGCATCGTCATATCCGGCCACGTTCATCCCCACGGGATTCACCAAAGCATAATAAGCCACCGTAATTGTTCGTCCCCGGGGATCCCGATCTACATCGGAAAAAGCCTGTAATTGCTCTACAAACACATCTTTCAATCCCGTTTCTTCTTCCAATTCCCGCACGGCACATTCATCCGTCGTCTCATCCATATTCAGGAACCCACCCGGAAATGCCCAGCAACCTTTATAAGGTTCTCCCCCCCGTTCCACCAATAACACCTTCAACACCTCCCCATCAAATCCGAAAATCACGCAATCCGTGGTCACCGCCGGACGAGGGTATTGATAACAATATTGTCCTTCCATTGTCTTCACTTATTTAAGAAATAACTACCAAATATAACGAATAAACCTCAAGCTGGATTCCTCTTTTCCCAACATTTACAAATATATCAATAAAAAATGCCCGAAAACGTAACATTTGGCCACATTTCAGCATAAAACGTATATTAAAACTTGTATCATGAAAAGAGTCGAAATGTTATTATTTATGTTGGGAATCGTGTTCATTCTCACGTTCTGGCTAGCAAGCCGTGAAGAAAAAATACCGTTCAAACTCTGGTATTATACTGACGCAACCTACGACGTAATTGCATACACCCGGGACACACTTTTTCCATCAACGCCCAAAAATTACTGGAATGATTCTTTTCAACCGTATGACATAACTCGTGCAGAATCACGTAATCAATAATCTCATCCGGCAATTTCATCAATTTCACATTCAGGCTGATATTATCATCCACCGAACAACTCCCCCAGTTCGATATATTATTCCGAAAAGACAATGCCCGATAACGAAAACCGAACTGCACTGCCAGTTCCCTTACTCGTCCCGGCAAGTAACGCTTGCTCTCCATACGATAAATCTCTACCAAGAAATTCTCCACGTAGGGAGCAATTTTCGAGTATGCCGTACCACGAGGAATATATAAGCGGATTTCCTTCCCCTCGATCTTATAGTATGGACGCTGCTCATCACAGGCAAGCACTTTCAGTACATGAAACTTCGTCTTTACCTCGGAATCCATACCTAACCCCACCCCCGTGTCTTTCTCGTAAACTTTGATCTTCGCCAAATTCTGCTCTATCCAATCTCGTTGTGTATGCACGAATTCCTCTACCTGCCGTCCGCTTACCCCGAAGGGCACGTTTACCCACACGCCTCTACCCGGTGCAATTCGCACCGAGAGGAAACGGATATTCTTTCCCCGTCTCACCTTTATCTTACCGATTCCCGGTAATACAATCTCGTCGTTCATCATCAAAAAGAGCTACCACAGAACGTGGTAGCTCAAACATTTGGGGGCAATCATCATTTAAGCGTTCTGTTTTACCAACTCGCTCAAACGGGTAAATTCTCCGTCTACTGTTTTCAATAGATCGATAGATATTCCTTTATAATAAGATCTAGCTTCTTTCTTATCGTTAAATGATTTACGAGCAGAAATTTTACTTCTCGTTTCATTTCTATATTCAACCATCTTTTTCACGATGTTAACAACTTCCGGCTCACTCTTCCCCACGCTAGAATTGTAATTCATACAATCGGCGATTACCGCGAAAGTCAAATAATCAACATCTTTCTTCAATCTTCTAATACTTGCCATAACACTGATATTTAATTTCCAACAAAATTAATAAAGAATATCATCCTAAACAAGCTTATTGTCAAAAAAAATATTTACTTCTTTCATACTCGATAGGGTACTTTCCCAGCCTCCAGCATCATATCCAATACCAACATACCAGCCATCGCCTCCACCACAGGAACCGCACGAGGCACCACGCATGGGTCATGACGTCCACGAGCAATGAAAGTCACCTCTTCCCCGAAACGATTCACGGTTTGTTGCTCCTGCCCGATCGTTGCCACAGGCTTAAAAGCAACCCGGAAATAAATATCTTCCCCGCTAGTGATTCCTCCCAGAATTCCCCCGGCATGATTTGTCAAGGTCCTCACTTGCCCGTTTCTCATTACGAAAGCATCATTATGCTCGCTCCCCCGCATACTTGCGGCATGGAATCCCTCGCCATACTCAAAACCTTTCGCTGCATTAATTCCCATCATGTAATATCCCAATCGGGCCTGAAAACGGTCAAACACAGGTTCTCCCACCCCGACAGGGACACCTCGAATAACACAGCTCACCACTCCCCCCACACTATCGTGTTCCTCCTGTACTTTTCGGATAAACAATTCCATTTCCCTCGCTATCACCGAATCGGGACAACGTACCACATTGGCATCTGTTTCCTCCAAATTTAGCTCGTGATAAGTTTTATTCAACACGATCGGCCCCACCTGAGACGTGTAACCATGAATGAAAATACCCAATCTTTTCAAAACCTGACGAGCCACTGCTCCCCCCACCACACGAACCACGTGTTCCCGGGCTGACGAACGTCCCCCGCCCCGGTAATCCCAGATGCCATATTTCTCTTGCATCGTATAGTCAGCGTGAGACGGACGGAATAAATCTTTTATCTCGTCATAATCCCGGCTCCGTTGATCCTTATTCCGCACAATAAAACCAATAGGAGTGCCTGTCGTCACACCTTCGAATACACCCGAAAGTATTTCCACACGATCCTCTTCCGTTCTCGAAGTAGTCACGGAAGACTGCCCTGGTCTCCTTCGGTCCAACTCATACTGAATCTCGTCCACCGACAAGGGGAATCCCGCCGGACACCCGTCAATCACTCCTCCCAGCGCCTCCCCATGTGATTCGCCAAAAGAGGTTAACGTATATAACTTACCAATCGTGTTCATAACAAATGAAAATGAAGGAGAACAACACTTCTAATATTCAAAAATCAATATGGATTGAACTTTGGGACTGCATAAAAAATGGAAAATCAAGACTTGATTATCCCAATTTTCCATTTTCAACTTTCCATTTTCAATTGATTAGTGGCAGCAACCGTCACCACAAGAGTGTTCTGACCCACAACCGCCATCAGACCCACAACCGTGGCAACCGCCACATTTGTGAGAATGTAAGCTTTCCAGCTCTTCATCAGTAGCGTCTCTTACTGCCAACACCTTACCTTTGAAAAACAAATCTTTGCCGGCCATAGGGTGATTAAAATCCATGGTCACCGTATCGTCGCCCACGGTAACGATTGTCCCGTTCAGGTGACGTCCTAAACTATCCTGCATTGGCAGCACGTTTCCGGGGATCAATTCTTCCGCCTCAACTTCCGCAAATATATCTTTAGGTAATTCTACAATCATGTCCTCGTTCACCTCACCGTAAGCGTTAGCTGACGGAATATGAAAATCGAAAGAATTTCCCGTGTTCAAATTCAACAGGTTCATTTCGAAATATTCCAGCGTTTGCCCTTGACCACAAATAAACTCCAAGGGGGTTTTCTCGTCAGCTATCTCAATGGGTTCTGCATCCGCTGCCGTTCTCAACTCGTAACTCACGGTTACAAACTTATTCTTTGTTATCATTTCTCTGTTTTTTAATTATTCACGGGCAAAGATACAACTAATTAAGCGAAAAGCTGAAAGCGAAAAGCTAAAAGTTATATAAAACCGCAAGAGCTATAAAATAGGACCGGGATAAAAGTATCACCCTTTACCCCGGCCTCTAAAATGTATAAATGGTTAGTAGTTATGTAGTCTTAATATCATTCAACGATAACCACGCGGCTCAATTGAACTCCACCCTCGTAAAGATTGTCAACCCCACCCTTGCCAACGACTTGCAATTGACTGGCCTTAACACCAAATTTCTTCACTAAAGCGTCTGCCACGTTCTGAGCACGTTTCTCGCTTAACTTCTGATTGTAAGCAGGAGTACCTGTTGCCTTGTCTGCATATCCAGTAACTCGATAAACTTGATTCGGATTATTCTTGATAATCTCTGCGTAGTATTTCAAGTTAATCATTTCCTTGGCGGTAATGTTTGCTTTGTTGATATTGAAGAAAATAGCCAACGGGGCTGCTTTTACCTCTTTAACAACTTGCGGTTGAGCCTTACGAGCTTGATTCAACTCATCCTGCAAACGATCTGCCCGGCGAATCTGCTCTGCCAATTTAGCCTCGGCAGCACTCAACATTTCTGGTGAAACTCCGGTAGAAATGATTTCCGTCGGTTTTTCTCTTCTAAAATTACGCTGGTTGAATTTATAAGTAAATCCGGCTGTTACACCCAAAATACCTTCTCCCTTGCTTCCACCGGTATCACCGTCAAATGCCTGAGGAACCAAACTACCTTTGATTTCAATGTTAAAGTCAAAAGCGTTAGATAAACGCATCTTATTGATCAAACCTGCCACGAACATGAACTTCGTGTTGTCCACGGAAGAACAACCATGAATCATACCAAAACCGGCAAACGGAACTGCCTCGTAGAAACGATCCGTACGGTAACCGCCAATCCAGTTAGAAAGATTCAATAACCCATCAACATGCACGTTAAACTGTTGCCATTTTTGTTTATAATATCCGTCTACACGAGAAGGACCCTTAGCGTAAATATTAGCAGGATCAGTCGTCAAACCTTTTAACGTGAAACCACCAACTTGAGCCCGAACTCCTAATGTCGGCATCAACCATTTTCCCACGGAAAAATCAAATGTCGGGGTAATCCGACGCCCGAAATCATCCTTACTATCATACTCGCCAAAATAAACTTGTCCGCCAGCACCTATTGAAATAAACCAGTTATCCCAAAATCCATTGGTAACAAAACCACGCCAAGGAGTTGTAGATTCCTCTTCTACCACAGTCACCTTAACTTCTTCTTTTTGTGCGCTAGCCAATAATGGCAGAATCGCTACAAATAACAAAATAAACGTCTTTTTCATATTCATCATCTGTTTGTTAACTATTGTTTGCTTGTTATATATCTAAGCTAATCTTAAATAACATTCGAAATACGGGGTCTCGTTTAAAAATGTTACACTCCCATAGAAA
>DYVS01000082.1:0-24240 GCA_020743075.1 Butyricimonas virosa
TCTAAAAGTATCTCTTGCTCGCTCTGCATTAATCCTCGTAATCACATGATTAAAAAAACAAATAACAATCAACAATCCTTCGTTTATTGCAACCAAAATTAAAGGAAATAACCTGTTTTTCCTAAAAACAAATATTCTTTTTTTATCATTGATAGTGATTTTGTTAACGAAAAATATAACAAATCACTTCTATTGATTTTCTTCTCGTTTTATAACAATCAATAAACGAACGTTTTATTATATAATCACTTCAATCCTACCCACCTATTTTTATCAAACAATCAAATACAATGTATAAGCAATATAAATAACGAACAACACGACTCCTTCCCCCCGCCCGATCTTGAATCCCGTGCGCATGAAAGGCAAAAGAAGTAAAGAAGTTCCGAGCATCACCAGCATATCCGTCCAGTTAATCTGGTTGGTCTCCACGGGAGTTATCGTTGCAGTTAATCCTAAAACAGCCAAAAGATTGAATATATTCGAACCGATCACGTTACCGATAGCAATATCCGTACGTTTTTTCAAGGCAGCAACCACGGACGTTGCCAGTTCCGGCATACTCGTTCCCGCAGCCACGATCGTCAAGCCGATTACCGCCTCGCTCCATCCCAAAGCCTGTGCGATAATCACGGCATTATCAACAAGCAAGCCCGATCCCCATACCAACAAGGCAAACCCCGCAATCACCAACACGACATCCAACATCCAACTCTTCGTGGGTTTGATTTCCTCATTCCCTTCAACAGCCTCTCCCCGCTTGGCCTTGTACACACAGTAAACCATATAAGCGCATATCCCGGCAAAAAACAATATCCCGGCCCATCTTTCGAAACTCCCGTTATGAAATATCCCCACGAACAATAACGTGGCCACCAGCATCACGGGTGCATCCAGACGAATCAACCGGGGATTCACCCTCAACGGGTAAATCATCGCTGAAATTCCAAGGATAGCACAAACATTAAATATATTAGATCCCATCACGTTTCCCACGGCAATTCCCGGATTACCTTCCAATGCCGACTGCACGCTAACCAGTAACTCCGGCGCGCTTGTCCCGAATGCCACCACGGTCAAACCGACTACTAAAGGAGATATTCCAAAACGCACGGCCAGCGATGAACTACCTTTCACCAGAAAATCTGCCCCGAAATAAAGTACGACCAAAGAGGCCACGACAAGAAGTACAGGAATCAACATGAAAATCAAAAGTTAAAAGTTAATACTAAAAGTTCACGGTCACGAGAACAAATATTCATCGTTATTCGTACTTTTGAAGTTTCAAAAATAATAATAAAATTACACGATCGGCTTTTAACCTTTAGCTTTTAACTCGAACAACATGTTAAAACAATTCAAAGAACTACTGAACACGGCAAAACATAACCCGAAACTCGGGGGGCTGGAAATATTTAAATATATAGGTCCCGGCCTACTTGTCACCGTGGGATTTATCGATCCGGGAAACTGGGCCTCCAACCTGGCCGCCGGAGCAGAATTCGGTTATTCACTATTATGGATGGTCACCCTATCCACCATCATGCTGATCGTGTTGCAGCATAACGTTGCTCACTTGGGTATTGCCTCCGGCCTGTGCCTTTCGGAAGCCGCCAGCGAGTACCTCAAACCCCGTTATGCCAAAGGGATTCTCTACTCGGCCATGCTCGCCTCCATCTCCACCTCTCTAGCCGAAATATTAGGTGGAGCCATTGCCCTGCAAATGTTATTCAACATCCCGATTCGGGCCGGATCAATACTCGTGTTGATCTTCGTGGTTATCATGTTATTCACAAACACGTACCGGGTTATCGAGAAATGGATTATCGCCTTCGTTTCCATCATCGGTTTATCGTTCATCTACGAACTTTCCCTGGTGGAAATCGATTGGAACACAGCCCTACCCGCGTGGGTCACTCCCGCTTTCCCCGAAGGTTCCATGGTTGTTATCATGAGTGTACTCGGGGCCGTGGTGATGCCCCACAATCTATTCCTCCATTCCGAAGTCATCCAAAGCCGTCAATGGAATATACAGGACGACAAAATCATCAAAAAACAATTACGCTACGAATATGCCGACACGATTCTCTCCATGGTGATCGGTTGGGCCATCAACAGCGCCATGATCCTGTTGGCTGCCGCCGCATTCTTCGGGACCGGAACTCCCGTCACGGAACTGGAACAAGCCAATTCCCTGCTGGCGCCGTTACTTGGGAATAATGCCTCCGTGATCTTTGCCGTGGCCCTCCTGTTTGCCGGAATTTCCTCTACAATTACCTCTGGAATGGCTGCCGGCTCCATTTTCGCTGGAATATACAAGGAGCCTTACGACATCAAGGACAGTCATTCCCGCATCGGTGTGCTAACTTCCCTGATCATCGCTTTCGCCCTGATCATGGTGGTATCGAATCCTTTCCAAGGGTTGATTTACTCGCAGATGGCTCTAAGCGTACAGTTACCGATCACCATTTTCACGCAAGTTTACCTCACCTCCTCGTCCAAGGTCATGGGGAAATACAAAAACTCTACTTACACGAAATGGCTCTTATACGTGATCGGGGGAATTGTTACCTTACTGAACGTCATGCTACTTATCAGTTTTTTATAGCCCAAATAAAGTAGAAATCAAACCCAGTTAAAGACTTATCCGACACGTACAAGTGTTAAAAAAAAGAGATAAAGACGACTCCACTCGGCTTTAAGTCGTCTTTATCTCGGCTATATCTCGTCTGTATCGTCCTTTTACGGAACTTTTACGAGATATTCACGATTGAATTCGGGTTAATTCGTTTACTTCACAAATTGATCCGGCACGTCTATCAAATCCTGCCCCCTCAACTCCTTGGCCAAAATCTTCCCGTCCGGCCCGACCAGTATGATATGGGGAATTCCCTTGATGCAATAGCGCTCCATCACATCATCCCCTTTCTCCAACATCAGATGATCCCAATAACTGCCATCCTCGTGAATCGCATCCATCCAAAGTTTCTTCACCCGATCAGAAGACACACCCAGTATTTTGAAATTCTTCCCGGCAAAATGCTCCAGGGCCCGTTTCAACGCTGGTGTTTCCTCCCGACACCAGTGACAATACGAATTCCAAAAGTCAACCAGCACGTAATTTCCACGCAGATCACTTAACCTCAATTCATTTCCTAACGTGTCCTTCCCTACAATTTCGGGAGCCTCGTGCCCTATCGCACAATTCTCGTACCGAGACAATTGTTGCTCCATCTTCATGAAAGAAGAGGAAACTTTTGCCATTTCACCAAAACTCCGGATATATTCCCTCTCCGTTGCAATCTCGTCTTCCGTGGGAAAATCTTTTCGCTGAAACACTCTGCTATAATAAAGATATATCCCCAACGGATTAGCCTTATTCTCTTGAATATACGAATCTACTAACATCCGCTCTCTTTTCACGCCCTCATCGTAATAAGGCATGGACTCGTTCTTAATACGAGCCATTTCCTCCCGGTCCTGCCGTTCACGAGCCTCATAAAACAGGGCGTTCAGAGAATCTTTTATTTGCCCGAATGTTTCATCGTACAAATCTTTCTCGAATCTCCTATAAACCTCATTCAACGGGGAACCTTTTACCTCCCAGCACATCTGTTCTTCGGTCACATCCACCAATGTCAATTTTATATCATTACCATCCAGAAAAACATATCCACCATGCCACGGGGAATCCCCGATAAAATACAACTCCGGGAGTATCTCTTCCTGCAGGTTAAAAACGAACTTACCATCTTTCAGTACAGCAGAATCTACCGCTTGATGAATCCCTCTATATTCACTGATCACCTCACACAAATATAATTTATCCGTATTTAAGCCTTTCGCCTCTACCGTAATCACCCTCTGCTTTGAGGTGCAGGCAAACGTCACAAAAAGAATCAAACTAAAAACACCTGTTCTCATGATGCTAAGTTCACTATAATATTGAATTCAATAAATCTTTAATTCCCTCTTTCGATGGACGGGGAGCATAAGCATTCACGATTTTAAAATCCCGGTCAATCAAAATAAAACGAGGAATATACCTCACACACCAACCATCTTTTAACGCTTGATCCTGCGAAATATATTGTGGTAAATCTTTATGATGTGCTTTTAAATAGGATTTCCACGTCGCAGCCCGGCTATCCGTGGACACGGGTAAGAAAACGATGTCTTTCCCCTCATATTTTTTACTTAACGTTTCGAAAAATGGAGATTCTTGAATACAAGGTCCACACCATGTTGCCCACAAATCCATGTAAATCACCTTCCCCCGGAAATCACTCAAACGTTTCACGTTACCATCCACATCCGTCATCATAATATCTATGGCAGGTTGACCTTCCACCAACTTTCCCGCTTGATCAGCTTTATGCCGCACTTCCGTTACCACATCCTGATATTTTGCCTTCGCGATAAAATCTTTTGCGTCATTCACGGTTGTTGCTGTAATCGCTTGACGTAAAGCTTCAACCTTGTCTGCCGCCTCATAAAGTTCTTTCGTTCTCTCCGGTAACTCGATACCCTCGAACCAACCGTATTGATCTTCTCCAAAATATGAAAGGACGTCTCTCACGACGGCAACATTCAAAAACAACGTATCTGTCAATGTTTTATACAACCGATTCAATTCCGGGGCAACCGCTATCAAGTGAGCATCCCGTAACTTTTGTTGTTCCTCATTGATTTTTTCCTGTTCTTCCGGAGTGGCCCGTTGATAAGCCAGCCAATCAAAACAAACGTCTTTCCGGTATGATGCGTAACTGATATAACTATTCACCACGTCTGCAGTGATCCGAGCCTCTTCCATTTTCTTGAACTCGGGTGAAACCTTTTTCAACCCGGCTAGCTCGTTTCTACGCTCCTCGGCTAAACTATCCACCGTGACTTTCGTCCGGACAAAATCGGCCCTCACGTAACGTCCCGCTTCCAGAAAAGACCCGCCTTTCGGAAATAATCTCTTTTTCATGTAATTATTCGCCTCGGCCCCAATCCCGCTAAACGTAGCCTCTTGGTTATTCTCGGTAATCACGAGTTCTAGGTCATCCCCCGGCGTCAGGTACAGCGTATTCCGACTGATAGAAAAATACTCCGGCTTTTTCAACTCGATAATCGTGTCAAAGTAACCATTTTCATCCGTATGTATCAAAATATCACGACTATCGCCAATCATGGAAGCCGTCCCATTATAACGCATCACCTCTGCGGGAACCATTCCCTTTAATTGACCTTTTAAATGAACCGTGATCGGTTTTTCCGAGCAAGAAAAACACGAAAACAATACAAAAAATAAATATACAATATTTTTCATCCTTCTTTTTTAATAAATAAAACAAAGAAGTTACGGGTCAATCATCCAGCTCCTGCAATCCCCCCCTTATTAACCCGTAACCGACAATTTTACCTACCGTTCATTCGGTTGCATATTCGGATTAAAACTCAATACTTTCGGCGGTATCGGGAATATGTATCTCGGACTATTGGGTTCCAACGTGAAAGTTTGACCATTAGCCACGTGAGTAATCGTTTTGGCATAACGAGGCTCCCGGTTCAAACGTTTCAAATCAATCACTCTCGTACATCCCAACATACACATCTCTTTCCGTCTTTCTACCAACACCTTATCCAACGCCTCTTGATTCGTGGCCGCCGTTTGTGGCTGATACCCTACAATCCTATACTCCAACAACTGATCCAGATAAAGCATCGCCTGATCCTTACTTCCCACACGAGCTTCACACTCTGCCGCTATCAGGATAACTTCAGGCACGGACATCGCCATATTGGCATAAATATAAGGCAACCACAAGTAATGGTCATAATTCACACCCCAAGCATAATTGGAGAAGAAAAGTTTAAACCTCATGTCATTATCATGATCGTACAAAGCTACCAACTCGTCCGAACCGAAGGCTGTCCCGGAAAAACCAAACGTCCACGGGGCCAAACGGATATAAATATTCTCCGGATTATCCGCTCCATCAGGAACATCTATACGACCGATACTTTTTTCCGGGTCAACCACGGAATAATTCTTTAAATCAAGTAAAGAACTATTTTCTGCCAAAGAAAGTTTGGCATATTTCAGCGCCTCGTTATACTCTCCCATAAACAAGTACATCCGGGCTAACATACCCAATCCAACAGGCTTGGAAGCTCGGTAGGCCGTCTTTTGTTTATCCGGTAAATAAAGAGCTGCCGTATCCAAATCTATCAATATCTGATCGTACACCTGTTGTACTGTCGCTCTCTCCAAGTTGGATTTATTGATTTCCCTATCCAGCATCAGAGGCACTCCCGGATCTGTCGCTGCCGTATTCCTGTCGTAATGATTCGCATAAGCGTTTACCAAAGTCAAGTATTCAAATGCCCGTCCCACTAATGCCTCAGCACGCAGAGAACGTTTTTTATCCAAGGTAACATCCTTCACCTCCATCACGCCTTCAATAATCGTGTTATAATAATAAATACGATTATACGAATATTGCCACAAACCATCTATCTCTGCATCCCCGAATATCTCCGCTTGGAACGTGTACAAATTCCGATTAGGTACTTCTAGATCGTTAAAATTCACATCCCCGTCATCCGGTAAATAGACATCATCCGTCATAAAATTCGGGTACGAATCGGAAGCCTTCAGTAATTGAGCGTAATTAATCAATTTCTCGTAATCCTCGTAATACCTCGGGATAACTATTCCTTTCGGCTGAAGATCCAAAAAACTATCACACGAGACAAAACATCCCGTAAAACACAGTAAAAATAAATATATCTTGTTTCTCATAATGATTAATGCTTTAAAAAGTTACTGATACACCTAACGTACAAGTTGTCGGAATCGGCAATGTTCTAGCACCCCAACCGTAACCGGTTGTCGTGTATGCTTCTGGATCAAGATCACTATCATTAGCCACCCAACGCCATAAATTACTAATCTGACAATTCACGGACATATTTTCCAATTTATATTTCTTAATCCATTCTTTTGGTAAATCATAACTCAACGTCACGTCACGCAACTTGATATAGTCACCTTTGATAACATGTGTATCAAGTGCATACCATACTTGCTTTAACGTGTAAGAAGCACTCCTATTCATCGCCGGTGCGATACCCTTGATATTCTCGTCTCCCGGTTTTCGCCAATGATTCACTGCTTTTTTCGAGATATTACTCGTAACACTACCCGTCAGGTAGGGAGAAATCTCATCTCTCAACACATGCCCTCCATTATATATAAACATGAACGACAAACTCCATCCCTTGTATCTAAATCTATTGATCAATGAAGCTGTGTAAGGAGGACGTGTCGTACCGGAATACACCAATTCATCTATAGACCCAACATTTGAAACCTTGTTACCGTCCTTATCATACACCAAAGGAGAACCCTTTTCCGGATCAAGTCCCGCATACTTATAACTAAACAAACTATACATTGGACTACCTTTCGTGTGTACCACGCCTTGTACATAAGAAAATACGGTGGTACCACTATGTTTCATTTTGGTAATTTTATTCTTATTGTACGAGAAGTTCAAATTAGTATGCCATTCAAAATTAGGTTTTGAAATGTTAACACTCCCCAACGCCACTTCGATACCCTTATTATTCAAACTACCAAAATTCACTCTCAAAGAGGGCCATCCTAATGTCGGATCGGTATCACGATCACCTAACAAATCCGTACTCCTACGAATATAGTAATCTATCGTACAGTTTAACCTCGAATGCAAAATCGAAAAATCTACCCCGATATTCGTAACAGCTGTCTTTTCCCAACGCAATTCCGGGTTAGGTGGACTTTTAATATTATTACTAAAATCCCCCGTCCAACTGTTATAGCCATAATCCTCCACAGTCATGTAAGGTCCGGTATCTTTCGATACATTACCATTTATACCATAAGTAAAACGTAAATTCAATCGATTCACCCATTTAACATTTTGCATAAATTCTTCCGATGCCATAAACCAACTAGTCCCCACAGACCATAACGGGCGATACTGGTATTTCGGGTCCGTACCAAATAAATTGGACTGATCCACACGAATACTCCCGTTAATAGAATAACGATTATTATACGTGTAAGACACATTCCCATAAAAAGAAACATAACGATCCTCATCATGACTGAAATAATTCCAATCCCAATCTACCCAATTATAAGAACCGGAAATAGCCTCAGTCCCTCTTATCGGACTCATTTCATTGGGATTAACCGGTTTGTAACCAAGACTATGGTCATCATATCCCATCTTGTAAACACTTGTCTTTTTATCCCGTATCAACCGACGTTCCGCACCAGCCAAAGCGACCACACCATGCTTCTCTTTGAATATCCGGTTAAAATTCACCTGTCCTCTCATCGTGTAAGAGTAAATATCTTCCTCTATTTGCAACAATTGTCCACCGGAAGGAATATTCTGTGTAATTTCTCCAGTTTTCGCATCTACCGTGGTCGCATCATTTACCATATTCCTAACATAATAAGAATCCTTATCATACAACTGTCTATTCTTAATCTGGGTATTCTCCGTCTGGTATCTCAAATCCACGGTCAATCCCTCCATAATCTTCACATTAAAACCTACCTGCAACCGATAATAAGAAGATTTGTCCTTATAATGTTTACGATCCAACTCCTCTAACGGAATATATCTCTCGTTCAACAAACCAAGACTCTCCAAGCGATCCAACTCGTAATCCGATTTATTCTTTCTCCATTCCCGGGGACTTCCGTCATCATTTCTCAACATCTGGTAAGAAATTCCTCCCGTGTACAAAGACAACTCCGTGGTCCTCCGATCTCCTGCTGAATTTATATCATCAAAACCGTTTTTCCCGCTATCCTTCGTGAAGCTACCGATCACGCCAAAATCTGCCGACAACCAATCAAAAAACTTCACGTTTTCTTTCAATGTGAAACCGATTCTCTTGTCACTACGATTTTTCTCGTAAGGATTATTACCGTAATAATTCAAAGAAACCAAATAATTATTTTTTTCCGTTCCACCCGTAAGCGACAAGTTATGCTGATGCGTGATAGCCGTTCTCAGAAATTGATCCTTAATTTGATTCTTGTTATTTGCATTCCGATAAACATCCAATTTTTGTTGCAATTCTGTCTCGCCAATCTGCCCTTGTTCCATCATATACAACAACTCTACCACCTCATTCAACGATTCTCGCTTAGGCAAAGTAGCATAAGGAGTATGATAATATTCGAATCCTTCCACCTGCAAATCTACCAACTGGGAACTATTCATCAATTTCAGGTAATCTAAATCCGGAAGTGGTTTAAACTTCACACTACCGTCATAAGTTATCCTAGTCTTACCGCTTTTCCCAGTCCGAGTCGTGATCACGATCACCCCGTTAGCCGCACGGGCTCCATAGATTGAAGCCGCCGTAGCATCTTTCAACACGGAGATATTCTCCACGTCCGCCGGGTTAATAGCCTCTATTTTCCCCTCGTAAGGAACCCCGTCTACCACATACAAGGGATCCCGATTCCCGTAAACCGTAGATACACCTCGAATACTCACCTGTTTGTTATAATTTACCAATCCCGTTACCAATCCTTCGATCCGAGACATGATATCTGTTTCCATCTTTCCTTTGTAATCCTTCGCAGTCAACACGGAAAATGATCCGGTAGCACGTTCTTTCGAGATTTTTTGGTATCCGGTAACGACCACTTCATCCAGATTTTCCGCCTCCGGTTCTAATACCACGTTTACCTCTTGTTGTTGCATTCCCACCGTGATCTCTTTATTCTTCATGCCCACGAATGAAAAAACCAACACGACAGGCGTATTCGTATCACTCTGTAACTCAAACTTCCCATCAATATCGGTAGCAACTCCCGTCACCGTCCCCTTCACCAACACGGTAACTCCCGGTAGCGGTAGTCCTTTGTCATCTTTCACAGAACCTTTTATCAACCGTTTTTCCTGCATGGCAGGTTGCTCCCCCTTAGCCCGAATCAAGATAACGTTATTATAAAATTCAAACTCCAGATTCACTTTCTCCAGCACCATTTTCAAAACCTCTTCTAGTTCCATGTCTTTCACCTTCACAGAAACTTTCCCTGCCTTATTCACCAATTTCGAATTATACATGAAACGCTGTTCCGTCTGTTGCTTTACCGCCTTCACGAACTGTTCCACGGATACATCCGATAAATCGAGAGACACCATATTCTTCTGCGAATAAACGTTCGCAGACAGATTTAAACTGAACAAGAAAACAAATACGATACAACATTTCATCATCATTAAATTTTTCTTGTACCTTTTTAATAGGTCGGGAAACCTAATCAATCGTTTTTTTTTCATATTATTGTAATTTATATTAGTAAAGAATCCCTTGGCGGAACTAGATTAGCCAAACATAAAATTCCGCCGAGGGTATTATTTATTCATTCATACTAAGAATACAAATATTAATTTAGAGCACAACAATTTATTGAATTAAGAAATCCGATAAAGGCATTGGCCAATTGAACATGTTTTTACCAGGATCAAGCAAGATTCCACTATCCAATAATTCTTTCTCTATTGTATTAACTTCAAAACTATTACTTCTCTTTATTAGTACCGGATAATTTCTACTAGAAATAAATGAATATCCATCCTTATAGGTAAATTCAACAACAACGTTAATCATAGCATTCATATCTGTATCTATTAAAGCATTATTTCGTGTTATCATAAAACTACTCTCGCTAAACCTATATACATTGTTTACTAGATCAACTTGAAATTCAAGAAAAGAACCATTAGGCCTATAATAATTATAAAGTTTTTCTTCGTCTAAATAGTTTGATTCAGCTTCTATGTTACGCCCTAAATAATTACTAAAAAACACACCTTTAGTCGGATAATAGGTATAATTTGTAGATAAAACATTATCTTTATTCTCATCATTTTTAAAAACATAAGGAATAAAAAAATCTTTAAGACCAAATACAGATGCTTCAACAATTCTGAAACTTTCTATCACGTCTTTCATAGATGGATTAATAACAATATAAGAATCCAAACTTAAATTATTTTTTCTAGTAGTTAAAAAACCACTATCATCATTGGAATCGCATGACAATTTATGAAAGACTGTAGATTGTAGACCGCTCTTCCTCGGAAATTTTAGAATAAAATAATTCAAACTATATAGTGTAGGTTTACGCATAGTCCATAATCCTATTTCCTCCTTAGTTAACGGTACATTATTTATAGATTTTACCAACCCACTTTTGGTAATAGTACTACTTCCCGTTAATTCCATGGTTCCATTAATAGTCCCTTGTAAATTTACAGTTTTCGTTTTAGAAAATAAAGATGAAGAAGATTGAAAGAATTTTGAAGCCGAACTAGCTTTGTTTGCACCAGAGGATAAAATTTTACTCACAGCTGCATTCCCAATAAAACCACTGATACTCGAATAGGCAGATAATACGGATGAGATCGATTTTGTAAATTTGCTCAATGAGGATAAAATTCCTCCGTTATCCATAGCTTCTTGAGGTATGTTCACAACTCCAGTAAAATCCCCGTTCAATTTTATATCAGCTTTTTCTTCATTATATCCATAAATAGACACCTTTAAATTTGAGTTTTCTCCATAACCATAAGGCAATTCAAATGAAAAAGCATTCCAACCTGAATTCAAATGTCCAACTTCCCCGACGGATTGATGTACAACAACATTCGTTGTAGTTACAAATTTATTTTTTTGATAATTCTGAACTAAAGTATTTGCAGGTATAGAATAAGATGGCTCTGACGCTTCCAAAACCCAATAAAAATTTTGATTATTTTCATTGTTTAAATTGTAATAGAAACCTTTTAATATACCTGCTTTCTTATTATAAAATAAAATATAGTTAGGTTCATAAGATTTTTCATCAATCAATGTATGATATAAAATTTCCCACGAATCCTCTTTCTTTACATCAAACCGAAACATATCTGGAATATTCATGTTATTTCCCAAAACATCGAACCATGGCACATCTATAATCCCTCCCCCATTTAAATTTACAGATGAAATATTTTCCCAATTTTCAAACAAGTCAGGATTACTTTTAGATTCGACAATAGGAGCTAGCGCTCTACTTAACACACTTTGGGATGACTGCGACTGTTCACCTTCTAACGAGTCTATTTTAGAATATGAGCAAGCGGTTAATAACCAAAAAAGCATCACCCATTTTTTCGAAAAAGATAATTTTTGAAGACTTTTCATATGACTTAATGTTTAAGTTACCCGCTGGCGAAATTAATTGGCACCCATTAAATTCGGCCTCTGGATTTGTTATTGATTTCATTAATTATTTAGGTATTTATATACAGAACTCCGACGACTTGTTTTTATTTAAACAAAACAACTGTATTCCCTTTTATTTCATAATGAACCTCTTTTAAACGCTTCAATAGTTGTAAGAATGTGTTAATCGAATCATACCTTTCCAGATTTCCCGTGAATTCCAGTTCTTTCAAACTGTCATCCAGGAAAATCACATTCACCCCGTACCACCGTCCCAAGATTTTCATGATCTCCGACAAAGTTTCATTTCTAAAAACAAACAAACCGTCTTTCCACCCCACGTATTCCTCTACATTCACCTCCCTTTTTTCCAACCTACCAGCCAAGTGAAGCACGGCTTGTTCTCCCGGTGATAAAATTACACTTTCATTCTCTTTCGACTGGAAACAAACCTTTCCCGTCACTAACGTCGTGTAATCCGTTTCTCCGGGATAAGCCCTGATTCCAAAGGAAGTTCCCAATACAGTAACCTCACCTGTTTCCATGCTTACGATAAAAGGACGGGAATCTTTCTTCACTTCGAAAAAAGCCTCTCCTGAAAATATCACCTTCCTTTTTTCTCCAAGGAAAGCCACCGGGTACTTCAATCGGGAACCCGCATTCAACCAAACTTCTGTTCCATCATCCAAAAGAACATGACATTCACCACCAATAGGCACAATCAATTCATTATAAACATCTTTTATAGCTTCTTCCTTCCCTGAAGAATACGAAAGACGTCCATTTTCGTATTTCACCACACTTCCCTTCGCCTCTTTTAGCTCCAATGGTTGCTTACCGATCTCGACCGTTCGCCCATCTGTCAATTTCAATATAGCCGCATTGCTTCCGGGATGCACTATATGCTGCGTTATTTCCGCTAACTTCTGCTCCTTACCCTGACGTTCCCAATGATAAACCAACACAAACACTAGCATCAAGACCGCAGCAACCGACGAACTCCACGTGATCCACCGACGAACCAGAGTATGATGTCGGTAAGCTTTTAACTTATTAAAAGCCGGCCTATATTCATAGGTATCAAATTCTCGAAATTTGTCCAACACAAAAGTTTCATCTGATAGTTGGTCATACGCTTCTTTCAAATAATCATCTTGCAAAACATCATCCAACTCCTCCTTTTCCCTATCAGAAAGCGAAATCGAAAAAGATTTTCGAAATAACTCCACCACCCTATACAAATCTAATTTCATCTCCTGTTATTTTATATTACCCAAGTAGTTACTACCATTGTTACCTAAAACACTTAATATCAATAATGGATCGTTTATTTACAGTCTGCTAAACGTTTGATATTTCAATTTCTGTCTTTTTTCATATCTCTTAAAACCAAATAGTTACTTTTTTTATAATCTAATATTGGCTTATCTGTCGTTCCTATTAATAAACGATCGTTTAATTGTATAATACATGAAGTCATAAAGAGTATGACAAAAACGATAAAAAGTTTTGATTAAATTAAAAATAACAGCACGGAATCTTTCAACTTCTCTCGTAAATACTTGAAGCTCCTACTTTTCTGTGTTTTCACCGTATGAATCGTGATCCCTAACTTTCCTGCAATTTCAGGCCCGGACAACCCCAAAACACTTAATTCCATTATTTCCCTGGCACCATCCGGTAATTCCTTGATATAACAATACAACTGTCTCAATAACTCATCCCTCACGGTAATAGCAAAAATTTCGTCTGAAAATTCCACTTCTGCCTCCAAAATGATTTTCTGTTCTATTCCCTTACGAATTTGAACATTACGCTTATAAATCAATGCATTGTTATAACAAGAGCGATACAAATAAGAAGTCAATTCCTTCATATCCCCAAACTGTTTGGAAGATTTCCAGACAGCCACCAAAACATCCTGCACGATATCCTGAGCTTGATCCCGGTATCGCAAGATATTGTTCACGTAAGAACACAGCACGGCATAATACACTGCATAAAGATCTTCCCACGCCCGCATATCTTTTTTATTAACGCCTTCTAGTAATGAATCAAAATCTATCGACATAAGAGGGATATTTAATAAAACAAATATATGCAGAAAAATAAACTTTTCACAATTTAAAGAAATAATATAAGATAATATTGACCCATAAATGCCTTTGTCTTACTCCCATCTTAAGCTTACATCTATTCGTTATTTCTCTGTTATAGTTTCGATATATTTTCCTTTATAGGAACGAAGACATATCGAAACTATAACAGAGAAATAACACGATATACGTAAGATTTAGTATGGATTATCCCAAAGGCAATAAAAAAGCATCTTTTCAAGATCAAGTACATGACCATGAAAAGATGCTTGGAAATAAATTCAAGTCCGACTACTCGAACTCTTTTAATGTTTTCTCGATAATACCTATCGCTTCAATTAATTGCTCTTCATTGATTACCAAAGGCGGGGCGAAACGGATAATATGCTCGTGAGTCGGTTTAGCCAACAAACCATTATCACGCAACTTCAAACATACATCCCAAGCCGTCTTGCCATTCTTCGGGGTAATTACCACCGCGTTCAGCAAACCTTTACCGCGGACAATTTCCACCATGTCGGATTTAATCGCCTTCATTCTCTCCCGGAAAATCTTACCCAGTCTTTCGGCATTCTCTTCCAGTTTCTCATCCTTGATTACCTGTAAAGCTGCCATAGACACCTTAGCCGCAATGGGATTTCCCCCGTAGGTTGAACCGTGTTCTCCCGGCTTAATGGTCAGCATGATCTCGTCATCTGCCAACACGCAGGAAACAGGCATCAATCCTCCGGAAATGGCTTTACCCAGAATCAAAATGTCCGGTCGCACCCCCTCGTGGTCACACGCCAGCATTTTACCCGTGCGGGCAATACCGGTCTGCACTTCGTCAGCCATAAACAACACGTTATGAGCCTTACACAAGTCATACGCTTTTTTCAAATATCCTTCATGCGGTACATAAACACCAGCCTCGCCCTGAATCGGTTCTAACAGGAATCCGGCTACATTCGGATCTTTCAACGCCTCTTCTAAAGCAGGAATATCATCATACGGTATTCTCACGAATCCAGGAGTAAAAGGCCCGAATCCGGCATAAGAAGAAGGATCGTTAGAAAGCGTAACAATCGTGATTGTACGACCGTGGAAATTATTATCGCAAACAATAATCTTGGCTTGGTCAGCGGGTATTCCCTTCACGTCATATCCCCAACGACGGCATAATTTCAAGGCGGTCTCGTCAGCCTCGGCACCACTATTCATTGGCAGCACCTTATCGTAGCCGAAATATTTAGTAATATATTCTTCCCATTCACCCAACACGTTATTATAGAAAGCCCGGGAAGTCAAAGCCAACTTTTTGGCCTGTTCCGTCATAGCCTCTACAATCTTCGGGTGGCAGTGTCCTTGATTCACGGCAGAATAAGCCGACAGAAAATCGAAATAACGTTTTCCGTTTACATCCCACACGTAAATACCTTCTCCTTTTTCTAACACCACGGGAAGTGGATGGTAATTGTGAGCACCGTATTTGGCCTCTCGGTCCATGTACTCTTGTTCGGTCATTTTTTTCATGATATAATTTTAGTTAGGTTCGACGTTTTCACGTAACGAGCACAATTTGACGAAAAAAAATCAAAAAAACAATGATAAAGAGTTGAAAATTGAGAATGGAAAGTTAAAAAATGGAAATCATTGCTTATTATCAGAGGATTGCATGGAGGCTGAGGGTCGTTTTTTCCGTTTAAAAATAGCCAGATATTTACGGAATAATTCCCGGAAGGTATCGAACGTCTCCTGGTAAGAGACACCGACACCCTGCACGGTTTCGGTCGCATTGTAGGTAATCTTCTCATCTGTATGTGAATAGGCCTTCAGATGGAGTGTTCCTTGGCGATTCAATTTCACATCCACGTCAAAATCACCCGTGATTGATGTATTGGAATTAGTCTTTGCTTTCTCCATCATGTTACCGTTAGCAGAAATCGTCACTCGGTTATTCCAAATCTGGGTCGATAAAGCCAGCTCGAACTCGTTCGTCGTGACCTGATCACCCGGACGATAAGAAAAACCGATATCAAAATTATTACTGATCTGTGATAACCAACGGGATAATTGATTGGACAACAACTCACTCGCCGTTGTCACCCCCATCTGGTATCCCGTGTTCCGTTCTTCCAATTCGGCATCCTTCTCAACATAATCCGGGGTATAGAATTTATTCAATATCAGCAAAGAAAACATCTGTTTATTAATCTCATCCTGACTGGAGAAAAAACTCTGCATCAGACTTCGCATCTGCACGTCGAGAGAGGGGAAATTAATGCCAAACTGCACGTTCGGATTCATCAGATTCTCCCCCAACTTCAACTCGCATTCAACAGGTACTTTTGTCGTCTTATCCACCGTCGTCGTGGTTCCGGCAAGCAAATCACTCAAAGAGGTACGCAAATTATATATAGCGCTCACGTCGATCGTGGCATCATATGGCGAACCATTCCACCTGATACTTCCCCCAGGGTTCAGCACAAACTTTTTATTAATCAAATTACTCAACGTGAACAAGTAATCCCCCTTTTCAATCTTGTACTCCCCGAACATATCCAACTCGTTATCTTTCCCCAATCCGAAACGCAGATTACCACTTCCCACCGTTTTCAAAATATCCCCGATCGTGGGGTCAAAAATAATCTGCACTTCCAGATTATTATTGATCTCGATATTAGCATTCAAATCAAAATTGGAAACCAACGAAACACGTTCTTCACCCGGACGACGCCCTCCATCCGGCTGACGATTGTTTATAAAATGCAGGAAACTCCCGTCTTCCTCCGTCAATGCCGAAGTTAAAGGAATATAAAGTACGGAATGTGCCTCCGGTTTCAAATTCACGGATAAAGCCCCGCCCCCGGACAAATTATTCATCCGGGTTTGTCCCGTGATATATAATTGTCCGTAAAACGTATCATTCTGGTTTGCTTTAGTATTCAACACCCGGAAGTTATTAAATTTAAGCGACACGTCGTATAAATTCGAATTCAGATCGTAATATCCCGAACAAACAGATGCGTGTCCCTTGGCATCATATATCTTGAAATTATCCAGCACGACCCGACTATTTTTCACAGGCAAGCGATCATCGACTTTAAAAGCCGTGTTCAACCCGGCTACTGTAAGCGATACGGAATCCATTTCCAAAAAACCGTCTATCGAAGCCTTTTGTGTCGTTCCCTTCATAACCAAATTACCAGAGATCGCACCCTCACCACCCTTCAACATATCCGGGAAATAACCTGCCAGATAATTCACCTCTATCCGGGAAAGTTCCAAATTCACATTCAAACTGTCTGTCGAAGGTTTATAATACCCGAACACCCCTATAGGGGTTCTCTCTTTCATCCGATTTACCATGCTTATTTCCAAAGCACTATTCGAGGCATCCCAACGAGAATTCAAATCCAGTACACCTAAGGTGTCCCGGTTAACTCCCCACTGATTCACATTCACGTTCGCATATATCAAATTATCTTTGTACAAATCTTGAATTCTCACTTCACCATTCACCTGACCGAAAAGTTGTAATTTATTATCAAAAAGAATCTTATTAAACTCGGTCAAACTGAAATCATGAAATTCCAAAGAAAGAACATCACGAGGATTATCCGTCACCCGTCCCCACAAACGAAAGCGTTGTTCTCCCCGGCTGATTTCAAAATTATTCACGAAAATGTCATTATTCTCTTTCAAGATCATGGAACGTGCCACGTGCCATGTACTATCCGCCATGACGAACGTACTCGGATGAATAAACACCTGGGTCAAATGACGATCCCCGTATTTCAACAAACGCAAGTTAGCCGAAAATGAACCGCTATAACTCTCCCTCTCCCAATTACACCAAGTTAGACGCTCGCTCACGTTATTCGTATTTACTTCTATCACGTTCCGCACGTTATACAACTTTCCGAAATTCATATATTTCAATTCATCAGCCGTGTACGTGCAGTGTAAGTTTATCCCGTCTCCATTCAGTTTCATCCGGGAATCACGTAATTTAAAATCACCATAGGAAATCGTATCTGCCACCAAAGACAACTCGACCTGACGGTCTGCATAATGATACTCACAGGCCAAATTCCCTCCCCGGGACAGCTTCAGTTGCGGGTAAGCCACTTTCAAAAAAGGATTAATATCATTTAAATGCACGTCCAGCATCAGGCTCGTACCTTCCGGCAAAGTCTTGTCAACGGCATACTTATAGTCGGGTAAATAACTTACTAAAAAACTATTCCACAAATCGGTCACTTCCAAGGAATGGAAAAAACCTTCCATCGTCACGTCCGCCACATCCGACTGTAATTGAGTGAAACTGTACTCACCCAGTAGAGTCGTGGAGAATTTCAAGGAATCGGTACTCCAGGTTCCCCTGCTATTCTCGTATTTCAACCCCGGCACCAGTAATTCCACCCAACGATTATCCTCGCTTTGTTTCAGCGTACCGCAAAAATCAAATTCAACAGACTCACTTTCACCAAAAACAGAGGGGGCCCACGCATCCCACCGACGCACGTTCACATAGCCTTCGGTCTTTGCCAGACTCAACGTGTCGCTCATAACATAATCTAAAAGGACATCTGCCTGCAAACTATCGTTTTTCACGGAAGAAAGTAGATATAAATGATCGTCTTCCGTTCCCAATGTCAAACGAAGATTCCGAATTTCCCGATCAAATAACTGTAAACGGCGTATATCGCTTGATAAATTGAATCGAGAAATCGAATCGCCCAGTACACCATCGAACTTTCCGAAAAACGACCCTCTGCCCAAAAAAGATTGTCCCGTGAGGAATCCAAATTGGACTTGTCCCAAACCGAACCAACCATCGTAACGAATATCCCCGATATTGTCCATCACACAATTAAAAAGCACACTCCCCACCATCCCGGGAGTCGTGGTACGAGCTTTTATAGCAAAGTCTTCAATCTTTCCCTGAAAATTCCCATCGAAAGTAAAGACGTCATATTTATGCAAGATTTCCGGAATCTTCACGTAATGGCTTTCAAGCCAAGGCATATAAATAGCTTCTAATTCCGGTGGAGACACCTTCGTGTCCGTAAAATCAATATTAAAATCCGTCTCGAAAAAAGCAGGTAACCCGTGCGATGCGAATGAACCATGAAGCACGCTCTTATCGCCCAGGTAAACCTCTAAATCACGCCCTTCCAGATTGTTTATCGTATTAAAAACCACCCCGCTACCGAAAACAGTATTATGCATCCCCAATAACTTCCCGTTAAAATACGCCAAATCATCAAAATTGACCCTCGAATCGGTAAACACGTAACGCTGTTGCATCCTCGTGGTAAAATTACGCCAGTAATCGTGTTCGGGGACCCAGTTATACTCCAACGTATCCAAGTAAACCTTACTTTGTTTCGTCTGTATAAACGTGTTTGTTATCAATAAATTATCATCACTCGCCACGACTTCCCCTCCCATATTGGTCACCTCGAAACCTGACTTTTCCCTGAAACGAAGTCCATCAATTTTGGCCCTGTATTGCTTGTTCGAAAAATCAATACCAGAAATACGCACGTTCAAATTCCGGCACTCCACGTCCGTCCAGTTAATCCCGTAATCTGTCGGTTCATAATCGCTCTCAATATACCGGAAACGACAGTCTTTCAATATTACCTGAGTCAGATTCACGTTCCATCCCGAGGAGGTTTGAGGCACTGTATCAGCCTTAGAAGACGAAAAAGAATTGATGAGCTGTTCCACGTTTGTAAGACTCTCTCCCCCATCTTGCCTACGCTCAATCCATAAATTAAACTTGGCTTTTTCGAAAGCAGCCTCCGTAATCGTGAAACGTCTTTTCACGAAACTCACGGAATCCACCTTCATCACTAGCCGCTCGCAAAACACAAGCGTATCCTGTCGACAATCCCGAACAAACACATCATTCAGGATCAGTGACTCTATCGGGCGGAATTCCACTCGTCCGATAGAAATCGTGGTTCCCGTCCGCTCCTCTAAAATACGGGTAAAATAATCTACTAACCTCGTCTGTACAAACGGGGTCATTAAAGCCATGTATGCGGCAAAGGCCAAAAAGACCAATCCTATCACACACCGGGATAATATGGAGATTATTTTTTTTATGCTGTCATTATTTTAGTTTGCACGCAAATTTATTAATATTGCAGGACATTTCATCTTAATAATTGAAAATTAAAAATGGAAAGTTGAATATGAAAAAACTGTCATTCATAATCTAAAATCAAGAAATTAAAATGGGATTTGTGCGATTGGAATCTAAAATTTAAAATCTAAAATCTAAAATTAAAATGGGCGTTGTAATTCTCGGTATTGAATCTTCTTGCGACGACACCTCGGCCGCTATACTAAAAGACGGGGTTGTGCTATCGAATGTTATTGCCAGTCAAAAGGTTCACGAGGCCTATGGAGGAGTCGTACCAGAATTAGCATCCCGGGCACACCAGCAAAACATTATCCCGGTGGTAGCGCAAGCCTTAAAACAGGCCGGCATCTCGGAAAATGAAGTAAATGCAGTGGCCTTTACCAGAGGTCCCGGATTACTGGGCTCTCTCCTTGTGGGAACGTCCTTTGCCAAAGGATTCGCTATCGCCAAACAAATACCCATGATCGAGGTAAACCATTTGCAGGCACACATTCTCGCGAACTTCATTAAAGAACCTGGCGTGGAATCCCGTCACCCGAAATTCCCGTTCCTAACCCTACTCGTGTCCGGAGGGAACTCGCAGATTATTATCGTACGGGACTACCTAGACATGGAAGTTATCGGGCAAACCATTGATGATGCGGCGGGAGAAGCCTATGACAAATGCGCCAAGGTAATGGGACTCTCCTATCCCGGAGGGCCGGTAATCGACCGTCTGGCAAAAGAAGGCAACCCGGAAAGATTCATGTTCAACAAACCGAATATTCCCGGATTGGATTATAGTTTTAGCGGGCTGAAAACCTCGTTCCTGTACTTTATCCGGGATGAAATCAAAAATGATCCGGATTTCATACAACATAACCTCAATGATCTATGTGCCTCGTTGCAAAAAACGATCGTTGATATCCTCATGGCCAAATTGAAAAAAGCCGCTAAACAAACCGGAATCAAACAAATAGCCATTGGAGGTGGTGTATCAGCCAACTCCGGGTTACAAAAAGCCGTGTATGTTGAAGGAGCCCGCCTTGGTTGGGAGGTTTTCATACCCCGGTTGGGATTCTCGCTGGATAACGCAGGGATGGTTGCCGTTACGGGATATTACAAATACCTGGCATCACAGTTTATCGGCTTAGAAGCCCCGGCAGATGCCCGTATGAGCTTGAGAAAAATTTAGAATGATGTCTATCGAAGACGTGATTAACAAGATTTAAAATTAAAAATATGAAAGTTCTAGTTACTTACAACATTCCCCGCGAATCATTCGCCAAACTGGGAAAAGAACACACGATTACCATGCCGGAAGGCGAGTATTTCACCACGGAAGAATTAATTAAACTTGTTCCGGATTACGACGTTATTCTAGGCATCTTCACCCGCACGATCGATAACGCCGTTATCGAAGCCGGAAAAAAGTTAAAAGTAATTAGCAATTTCGGTGTCGGTTACAACAACATCGACATCAAATTTGCCCGTTCCAAAGGCATCGCTGTTTGTAACACCCCGAAAGCAGTGTGCTTTCCAACGGCAGAAATGGCCATGGGTCTCATGCTGAGTGCCGCACGCCGAATTACCGAATGTGACCGTCGCATCCGGGTTGAAAAAGAAAGTATGTGGGGTGTTATGAAAAATCTCGGATTCACGCTGGAAGGACGCACGCTGGGAATTATCGGCATGGGAAATATTGGCAAAACAGTGGCTAAACTGGCAGAAGCATTCCGAATGAATGTTATTTACTACAATCGCCGGAGTACAGTAGAAGGATACGAGAAAGTTGATCTTGACACGTTATTGAAAAAATCGGATTTCGTCTCCATTCATACACCACTGACAGATGAAACCCGTCACATGATCGGAAAACGGGAAATCGAATTGATGAAACCGACCGCTATTCTGGTAAATACGGCTCGCGGTGCTGTCATCAATGAAAAAGAATTAGCTATCTGTTTACAAAATAAAACAATCGCCGGGGCTGCCTTGGATGTGTTCGAGGATGAACCCCATGTTACAGAAATGCTCTATGGCTTGGATAACGTGATCCTTGCACCGCACAACGCTACAGGCACTATCGACACGCGCATTGCCACCGGGCAGGAAGCAGTTGATAACATCCTGAACTTTTTTAATGGTACACCCACTAATGTTGTAAATTAATGAAAACAATTATCACAATGCTGGTTCTAACAGTATTATGCAGCGCAATCAACGCACAAAACATCAAATTACCCGTCCCGAAAAAGAGCGGGGGGAAAGCTCTCATGGACTGTTTGAACGAACGGCAAACAGACCGGAATTTCGACACGAAACAACTATCCTTACAGGACCTTTCCGACCTCGTGTGGGCGGCAAACGGTATTAACCGCCCGGAAAGCGGCAAACGAACAGTTCCCACCGCCACCAACTGGCAGGAAATGGTGCTTTATGTGGCCACGGCAGATGGTATCTACCGCTATAACGCAGAGAAACATGAACTGGAACTTGTGAAGAAAGGAGATTTCCGTAAAGAGTGTGGACCACAACCTTTCATGAGTGTCGCTCCCGTGTGTTTTATCTACACGGCCGACCATAACAAGGAAGGGCGAATCACGAACCCGGAACACCAAAAAGAATACTCTTACCACCATGTCGGCTACATGGCACAATCCGTTTACCTGGTATGTGCCGCAAAAGACATGGCAACCGTGGTCATCGGTTCCGTGAATAAGGAAGAATTAGCCAAAGTCATCGGACTCCCGGCCAAACACATTGTTATCTACACGCAACCCGTGGGATATAAAAAGAAATAATTTAAACCGCCTTCGGGCGGTTTTCTTTTATCTCCTCTTTCTAAAGTTATATTGTTATAACCCTTTTCGACAAACGCAATCCACCAGATGATCGTTGATAAACCCCGCTGCTTGCAAATGAGCGTAACAAATCGTAGTTCCAAAGAATTTAAATCCCCTTTTTTTCATATCCTTACTCATGGCATCTGACTCGGGAGAAAATGCAGGAATCTCACTTAAAGCCCGCACAGTATTGACAATCGGTTTCCTGCCGGGAAAGAACGATAATGTATAGTCATAAAAACTACCGAATTCTTTTTGTATATCAAGAAATAGCCTTGCATTGGTGATCGTCGATTTGATTTTTAGACGATTTCTCACGATGCCCTCAAACTGCATTAACCGTTCAACATCTTCATCCGTCATTCGCGCCACCTGTTCGGCATCAAAATCACAAAAGGCCTTGCGGTATCCCTCCCGTTTCCTAAGGATCGTTATCCAACTCAATCCGGCTTGAGCGCTCTCCAACACTAGAAATTCAAATAATTTCTTATCATCGGTCACCAATTTTCCCCACTCTTGATCATGGTATTTCACATACAGTTCGTCTGTTCCGCACCAACCGCAACGTCCGTTTATTAAATCTTGCATAATAATAATATTTATAACCCATTACAAATGTAGTTATTATTTCATCCATACCTACAATTATCAAATGTAAGAATACTGTTTACGCCACAAACTCCGTTAAACAACTCACTGAACTCCTTTATATTATTAAAGAAATTAAATATTGCCATGCAAAAAATCCCCAAAAACTATTGCGTCAAAACCAAAAAGCTGTATATTTGCACCCGAAATAATTGTTCTTTGAACAAAGGGGAGATACCAAAGTGGCCAACTGGGGCTGACTGTAACTCAGCTGACATCGTCTTCGTAGGTTCGAATCCTGCTCTCCCCACTTATT
>DYVS01000083.1:0-3819 GCA_020743075.1 Butyricimonas virosa
GCCCTATTATACAATGGTTTATTACACGGCTTTTCATTCTAGCTTAAATTTATATATTACAATCTCTTCATTGTCATAATTACAAAATCCTCGAGCGTAAAACCAAGGAGCTATATATCCGATTACCTCAAAATCGCGAGGTACCTCTATGTCCGCAATCAAACAATTCTCAGAATAAACCTGTAATCCATCCTTCATCCCCTTTCCTTTTCGATAACCTCGGAACAAAACATTCTCATCTGCAATATATCGTAGATACCTGTAATATCCATAATTTTCAATATCTTCGGTCTTGTACCTTTCCGCATCTTCAAATAATGTCGTTTCTCGATAGTTCGTATTCATACCCAATCCGGCTTCTCCGAATGATGTTACCGTTGAATCTGCTAGATTCATCTTATAAATCAATGGATCCACTTCAAATGAATAATACAACTCATTTCCTTCCGTTTCAAATAATACATTTTTTAAATTAGGCAAATACGTGTATTTTTTATACACAGGAGAAAACCTACATATCATCTTTTCCACCGCTCCACTTTGCAATGACAAAATAGCCAACGTATAACTTTCATCATAATAACGCCGAGTCCCTTGCCCTTCGAATGCATTCAAATTCATGGCTTCTGTTGTTATAGGAAAGATTACACGTTGTTCCCCGTAAGCACAAATTTTGTTTTTAGTATATTCCACCTCATAAATTCCCGAGTCCTGGGGATCAGGATTTCTTCGCAGCTCTTCTAAAGATTTTGTACTCTTCCATTCTAACATAAAAGTCTTCACTTTATTCCAAACTGTATCACAAACCGTGATTCCCCATTGCTCATCCATTATGACAAAATCACCTGAAGGTAATACTGTCATCACATCCAAACCGCTTAATTCCATAGGACCTCGTCCCTTCTTGTAGATCGAACGGACATAATGACCATCTTTATCATATACTAAAACAGAGGTCAATATACAATCAGCAAAATACAACGAATCTTGATGAATAAAGAAATTCCCGACCATGGACATTTTTTTTCCATCGATTTTTAAAGAATCTATACCCATTAATTGATTAACCCTTATCTCTTTCGTTGAGAAATTCGGTATCGAAGAATAATCCGTTACATTTTTTTTGCTATTCTGATTTCCTTTACATCCAACCAAAATAACAAATACACATATAGCTATTTTGCTCACAATCCTTTTTTGTAATATACATTTCATAAACTTGTACTATTATAGGTTTCAATTATTCTTTAAAAAAGTTACTTAGAACTTGATATCTTTTTGCCGTAAAACGCCTAAGAAATTTTTCTTCACCATGTTTTCTCATGTATCCATCAGTAAGCCACGGAGACGTCAGCAAATAATCATCCTGATAATAAGCCCGATTACTCATCTTCTTAAACTGTTTATGAATATTCATATATCTGCTTAAATCCTTAAAAGCTTGTTTGGAATCGAGTAATTCCGGTAACCGTGGAAATACTTCAGGACGATACTCCCCTTGGGGATTACAAGTAGCAATTCCTATGGTATATGCCCCACTACCCCCAAGTTGAACATCCAATATCTTTCCGTAGCTTTTGCAATAAAAAGCTTCTTTCTCGACTAATTTATTCTCTCCGGGAGCACTCCTTGAAGGTATCGATCCATATGATTTTTGATCTGTCATTAATTTCTGCCAAGTAGATTTCAAGATGCAGCTTTTAACAACATATTGCCCTTCACTCGTGTATTCAAATTTCAATTTTGCATTTGATACCACAGGTATTTCTTTACGAATAAGTTTTTTTTCCCAATTATAGGCATCACAGCGATAATATTCCACATAATCGAAATCTATGGATTTCAATCTACACGTTTCTCGATCAACAACAAGTATCCCCGCACAATAAAGATCTGTTTTTTTTAGATAATACGCTTGTTTCGTTTTAAATTGGAAAATATAATCATCACTCTCCGATTCTATTTGTTCGAAGGTAAAATATTTCATCTTGTCAAACAATGGTCCGTATCGTTCTATCGCACGCATCAACCAGAATATTTTTCGTACACCTGATGTATAATTCTCATTAAGCCCACTCACATTCTTGTGTAAAGGAGTCAACGTATCACATCCGTCAGCACGGAGAGGATAGCTACGAGCCGTATAACGAGGAACAAATCCATATCCCCAAAAAGTAGCGTTTTCTAGTCTCGAATTCACCACTGTAAGAAAACAACCATATTCCCGACGATATTCCACCGCTCGTCCCCGACATTCCGTTATTTTCTCGTACTGGCCATTCCCGTAATAACAGTATCCCTTATGTTTCTTTTTTCTCTTGATATCTTTTGAAATTCGTTCCAATATCTCATAAGGCGATTGCACTCCCACGTAAACGTCATCCAGTAATATTCTTCTTTCTCGCAACACAATTATCTGTCCATCCGCAAGTTGTTGTACCGGCACACGTTTGACTTCAAAACCCAAACAAGAAAACTCAAGAGTATCTCCCGCTACAAGATCGTCCGAGGTAATCCAACACTGCCCGTCATCATTTGTCGAAGTCACAAGAATCCGATCACGTTCATTCACCACGTACACGCCAAACAATGGCGTAGACAAGCTATCTGTCACGGTCAAACACAAAGGAATCCCTTGGGCTTTTGAATTCGATACTTGACAGCATAATATTAAAGATAACAATACAACTAAATAATATTTCGCCATTTTACAAGTGTAATTTTTCAGTAATATGTAATTCATTACTTCACTTTATTATTATGGAGCGATCTAACAAGTCCTTTTATCAAAATCACCATACTTTCCAACTCCTTCCTTACATGCAAGTAGAGCTTCTTCATCAATCATTTTCCTCTCCCATGCAAGAAAAGTTATAATACTAATTGTGTAAAATGACTTGTTAAACGCCCCATAATCTCATTGCTACTTACTACATTTTTTATTTACACAGCTTGGTCTAAAAGAAATCATATTTCCTCTATGACAACCATAAGAACCGTTTTTAGGTGTTTTGCACACCCAATATAACCCATCTGCATCTGCCTCGTTAACACACATTTTCAGTATCTCCACAAAAACCATCCCTGCTGCACATAGAAGTTCAACCGGACTCAAAGAATTACTACACTCAAAATAAATCTCCTCATACTCCGTATCTGCAATCAACTCTCCTGCCTCTTGGCAAGTCTTGACTGGTTCTGCCCATACTACCATCGATAGCAACAAAGCCATACATAAAAACAAAGAAACTAATTTTTTCATACTTTTCATTTTTAAGTAAAACATGAATTAATAAACACAAAGAATATGAATTCTTTATTTCGTTTTTACTCTATACATCCTTTCACATATAGAGGTATAATTCTATCATCTCTATTTATATTTACAAATAATCCCTTCGTAAAAACACCTTTATGCGAAGTATCATATTTCACATTTATATATCCTGTTTTTCCCGGTAACACGGGCTTTTTATCCCAAGTCACCTCCATACAATTACAAGATTTGTGAACATTCTTAATCAAAATAGGGATCGTATCTATATTCTTAAATTCAAAAGAGAAATTGTAATCTTCTCCTCCTTTAACAATTCCACAATCATGGATTTTATCCTTAAAAACAATCGCATACTGTAACGTAGCATATTTCATGTTTTTACCTGAAATATAAGATAGTTCTTCTCTTGGATATTGATACAGAAAATCATTAAACTTGTCATTTATCCGCAAAGCTTTTTCGACATACATTGATGCTCTTAAAGAATCACTCTCTGCCTGTGCGATTTTTGCAGCCAAATATAAATTATAAAAATATGGATG
>DYVS01000084.1:0-21879 GCA_020743075.1 Butyricimonas virosa
ACTCGTTGTTTCTCGAATTTGGGTACTTCACCGGATAAACTCTTGATCAACTCGATCCGTTTCAAAATATCTGCAATCAAAACTTTACCCTCTTGAATACGGAAAGCGTCAACGTCCGCCAACGCTTTCTCGATAGCACTCTTCAAACAATTCCACCCTTCTTCATCTAACTCCTCCATCTTGGCTTGCATCGTATCGGGGAAACGCATGATGGTCTGCAACAACTCACTCTTGTTGATTTCTACTCCCAGCGAACCGGCAACTTCCAACATCTGGTTATAATACTGTTTCACAACCGATTGGTTTACGGCAACATCCTTCTCATCCTCCGCATTATCGAAATAGATATACACGTCCACCTTCCCGCGTTCCAGAACGTTCTTTATCATATTCCGGATCTCTATATCCTTTTCTTTATAGATACTCGGGGTCCTCAAGTTAATATCTAATTGTTTTGAATTCAGACTTTTTACCTCCACGATCACTTTCTTTGTCCCGCAGTCCACTGTTGCTTTACCGAAGCCGGTCATTGATTTTATCATAGCTCTTGTTTTAAATACAAACATTTAACCACAAAAGTAAGGCTTTTTTTGAAAATCACCGCCAAATAACTACCTTTGTTCAGTTTGTCAAATCATCTGAATATACATAATCATGGATGCGAATCACCTTTCAGTCTTCCAAAAAGGAGTTATCGGGGTACAATTTCTTTTCGTTGCTTTCGGTTCGACAGTACTCGTCCCCCTGCTCGTAGGCTTGGATCCGTCGACAGCACTTTTGACAGCAGGAATCGGAACATTAATTTTCCATCTTGTCACGAAAGGCATCGTTCCCATCTTCCTCGGAAGTAGTTTCGCATTCATCGCCCCAATCATCAAAGCCAGTGAATTGTACGGTATGGCCGGAGCCCTCTCCGGAATGGGTGCCGTGGGTGCGGTCTACGGGCTCATGAGTTTGTTGGTGAAATTACGGGGTACCGATTTTATCAAGAAACTATTTCCCCCGATCGTCATCGGTCCGGTAATCATATTAATCGGGCTCTCCTTGGCAGGCTCCGGGGTAAAAATGGCAAGCGAGAACTGGGTATTGGCCCTTATCTCCCTGATCACGGCTGTCATCGTCTCACTGAAAGGCAGGGGGCTGTTAAAATTAATCCCTATATTTTGCGGAATCATTGTCGGATACCTCGTGGCACTTTTCTTTTATAACGTGGACACCATCCCAATCAAAGAAGCCGCCTGGTTTGCCCTTCCCCAGTTCGTTACTCCCGACTTCTCTTGGGAAGCCATCATTTACATGATTCCCGTGGCCATCGCTCCCGTGATCGAACACATCGGGGATGTCTACGCAGTAAACAGTGTTGCCGGTAAGGATTTCGTGAAAAACCCCGGCTTACATCGTACACTACTAGGTGATGGTCTCGCCTGCGTTTTCGCAGGATTAGTGGGGGGACCTCCCGTAACCACGTATTCCGAAGTTACCGGAGCCGTGTCTTTAACAAAGGTCACAAACCCTGCCGTGATTCGGATTGCCGCTGTAACGGGAATCGTTTTTTCTGTTTTTGGCAAAATCAGCGCCTTGTTAAAATCCATCCCCGCATCTGTTTTGGGTGGAATCATGTTACTCCTGTTCGGAACAATCGCCTCTCTAGGAATGAGCAATCTAATCCAGAACAAAGTTGATCTTTCCAACACTCGCAACATGATTATCGTCTCGTTAATCCTAACCTTCGGTATCGGCGGAGCCGCATTCGAATGGGGTAGTTTCTCCATGTCCGGCATAGGTCTTGCCGCCTTATTGGGTGTCATTTTAAACTTGATATTACCTACAAAAGAATCCAAAGCGTAATACAGGCTTCCAAACGTCACTCATCTCTTGTGGATCAACAAATCCACCACTCCGTTATACCTACTGCGTAACAAAAAAATAACCGTTTCGAAACATTAGATTCACATAATCAGCGGAACTTGCAATCGCAAAAAAGAAAGAAAACAATTTATTTAAATGAATAGAAAATGAAAAACTTACTTTTAACCACAGTTCTTATGTTAGCTGTTATTTTTAGCAGCAATGCGACAAATGACGTGAACGGTCCCGCTAAAAAAGTATCTATCTCTGGAGCAGGAGCAACCTTCCCTCTTCCCTTCTATAACCTTGCATTCAAAACCTATCAAGATAAAACAGGTAATTCCATTACCTACGGAGGCATCGGTAGTGGTGGCGGTATTCGTAGCCTGAAAGACAAAATCGTGGATTTTGGGGGGTCCGACGCCTATCTATCCGACAAGGAAATGAGTGAAATGCCCGCGGCAGTGGTTCACATTCCGACGTGCATGGGAGCCGTGGTGTTGGCGTACAACCTTCCGGGAGTAGACAACTTGAAACTAACCGGGGACATTATCGCCGATATTTACTTGGGTAAAATCACGAAATGGAACGACAGTCGTATTGCAGCCATCAATCCCGGCGTGAACTTACCCGACAAAGCCATGAGTCCAGTTTATCGTTCAGATGGCAGTGGAACCACTTTCGTGTTCAGTGACTACATGACCAAAGTAAGTCCGGAATGGGCCGAGAAGATTGGAACCGGAAAATCATTAAAATGGCCAGTAGGTATGGCTGCTAAAGGTAACCCGGGCGTTGCCGGAGTAATTAGCCAAACTGAAGGTTCCATCGGTTATGTAGGGTCCGAATATGCTTTTGCCATGAAAATCCAATTCGCCCAGATGAGAAATGCGACCGGTAACTTTATTACCCCAAACACTGAAAGCATCTCAGCCGCGGCGAAAGGAGATATGCCCGCCGATACCCGTACAATGATCACCAACTCGGCAGCCCCGGATGCCTACCCGATCAGTTGTTTCACATGGATCATCTTGTACAAGGAGCAAGCCTATGCCGATAGAGATCAAGCTCAAGCCGAAGAAACATTGAAACTATTGAACTGGATGCTGGACGCAGAGGCCCAAGCCTTAACCACGAACGTAAACTACTCCCCGCTTCCGGAAAAGGCAGTAAAGAATGCAAAAGCATTACTAAAATCAGTCACTTACAACGGGCAACCCGTGTTGAAATAATCAAGCATACACTTCAATTTTTATCCATAAAACAAAATAACGCCTTTCGTACGAGAGGTGTTATTTTTATCCTATTATTCCCCTATGGAAGTGGTTACTAAATGAATAATTCCGGAAAATCATTATCTTTGCAGCCTAAATCTAAAATTTCGTAGATGAAGAACATTAGGAATTTCTGTATAATCGCACATATTGACCACGGTAAGAGTACACTTGCCGACCGTTTACTGGAAACGACCGGAACTGTAGTAGGGAAAGATTTACAAGCACAGGTGCTTGACGATATGGATCTGGAACGAGAGCGAGGTATCACCATCAAGAGCCACGCCATACAGATGGATTATCATTACAAGGGAGAGAAATATGTTCTAAACCTGATAGATACCCCGGGACACGTGGACTTCTCGTACGAGGTATCACGCTCCATTGCTGCTTGCGAGGGTGCACTACTGATTGTCGATGCCACGCAAGGAATTCAGGCACAAACCATCTCGAACCTTTATCTTGCCATTGACAACAACCTAGAGATCATACCCGTCTTGAACAAGATGGATATGCCCAATGCCATGCCAGAGGAAGTGAAAGACCAGATTGAAGAACTGATCGGATGCGACCGGGACGATATTATCGAAGCCAGTGGAAAAACCGGACTGGGAGTGGATAAAATATTGGAAGCGGTTGTAGAGCGTATTCCCGCACCAACGGGTGATCCCGACGCTCCTCTTCAAGCTTTGGTATTCGACTCGGAATTCAACTCCTTCCGCGGAATCATCACCTATTGCCGCATCATGAACGGTAGCTTGAAAAAAGGTGACATCGTAAAATTCGTGAGCACAGGCAAAGAATATGATGCCGACGAAATTGGTGTATTACGCCTAGAACAAGAACCCCGTAATGAACTCAAAACGGGGGATGTAGGATACATTATTTCCGGTATCAAGACCTCATCCGAGGTAAAAGTCGGGGATACTATCACGCACGTGGAACGTCCATGCTCCGCTGCCATCGAGGGTTTCGAGGAAGTAAAACCCATGGTCTTTGCCGGAATCTACCCGATAGACTCGGAGGATTACGAAGATCTGCGTACCTCTATCGAAAAACTACAGCTAAACGATGCTTCCCTAACTTTCGAACCCGAATCTTCAGCCGCCCTAGGCTTTGGATTTCGCTGCGGGTTCCTCGGGATGCTCCACATGGAAATCGTGCAGGAACGTCTGGACCGGGAATTCAACATGAACGTGATCACCACGGTCCCTAATGTTATGTACATTGCCCACACCACGAAAGGTGAAGTTTTCGAAATGCACAACCCCTCCGACATGCCCTCTCCAACAGTGCTAGACTATATCGAGGAGCCTTATATAAAAGCACAAATCATCACACCCACCGACTACATCGGTCAAATTATGACTCTTTGTCTCGGCAAGCGAGGCGTGTTGATAAAGCAACACTACCTGACAGGAAACCGGATCGAGTTGAACTACGAGATGCCACTGGCTGAAATCGTGTTTGACTTCTACGACAAGCTGAAGAGTATCACAAAAGGCTATGCCTCTTTCGACTATTTCCAAATCGGCTATCGTAGAGCCAACCTCGTGAAATTGGATATACTGCTGAATGGTGAATCCGTAGACGCCCTGTCTGCCTTGATCCATTTTGACAATGCTTATTCCTTCGGGAAACGCATTTGCGAGAAGTTAAAAGAACTGATTCCCCGTCAGCAATTCGATATTGCGATTCAAGCTGCAATCGGTGCGAAGATTATTTCCCGCGAAACCATCAAGGCTGTTCGCAAGGATGTGACTGCGAAATGTTACGGTGGTGATATTTCCCGTAAACGTAAACTATTGGAAAAACAGAAAAAAGGAAAGAAACGAATGAAACAAATCGGTAACGTCGAAGTTCCACAGAAGGCGTTCCTTGCAGTGCTGAAATTGGACTAAGTTAGTTCTAAAATATTATAATAAAGCGTCCCCAAAGGACGCTTTATTTATAATATTTTATCTTTAAAGCTACTTCATGACCTTATAAACCACGATGTCATCCCTATAATCTCTGCACTTCGCCCTTACCTCCCCGTCCGGAGCGATCACGCAACTCTCCCCTCGATACATAAGTCCCGTTAAATCCACTCCGGCACAATTAACGGCAATGACATACGCCTCATTCTCGATAGCCCGTTCCCGCAAAAGTCGATTCCAGTCGTCTCGTCGGGATTCCGGCCAATTTGCAATATAAATTGCAACATCATACTCTCCACGATTCCGACTCCACTCCGGGAAGCGCAAGTCATAACAGATATAAGTCGAGAAGCGTATCCCTTTCCATTCCAACGCCAGATGACGGTCTCCGGGTGAGAAGCTACCTTTTTTAAAACAATTGTGTTTATCGTAATACTCGTATTTCCCATCTGGATAAACAGCCAATAACCGGTTATAATATTTCCCCTCCTCTTTATAAATCGTAGAACCGACAACCAACGCCCCCGAACGTTTCGCCCATTTCCTCATCCGTTTGATCACTAACGGATAATAAGAAGCCACCTCATCTTTTGAACATGCCGCTTCCTCTTTATCTCGTTTCTTCATTTCACACCCGGAAGTGAAAAGCTCGGGGAACACAATCATATCACATCCCTTACACGAACGCACACGCTTATCAAAATCCCGCAAATTGGCATCCACATCACCCCATACCAAATATGCCTGTACCAAAGCCACCTTTACCGAATCCTGTGCTTTCGCTGTCAAAGACAACACGAACAACAAATACAACGTAACATAAAATACCTTCATCTTTAAAACATTATCGATTCCCCAATGAAAAGAACTTTTTCAACATACCGACAGCTCTTGATTTCGCATTATAGACAGTCCGAATGCTCAATTTCATATGATCCGCTATTTCCTCCGCATCTAACCCTGCCAAATAAAGTTTCATTACTTTCCCCTCTGGATCCGGGATATACTCCACATATTCTAACAAAGAGGTTGCCAGCTCACTATCTAAAACATCCTCTACAAAAGAAGTTTCCTGTTCCATTGCATCTTTATATTTCTGCCTCACACCCAAATGATTCACATGATTCTTATACCGATTCTTTATTGCAACAAATAAAAATGCTTTTATCTTCGTCAAACTATCAAAAATTACATCATGCCGTTCCCACAAATAACAAAATGCCTCTTGTACAGCATCTGCTGCCGATTCAGATGTATTACAGTATAAGCGATTAGCATAAACATGAAGTTCTGTAAAAAAATCCATATAAATCGTTGCAAATGCAGAAGTATCACGTTGATTAAAACGCATTAACAAAAAACCTAGATCGTCATCATTCCGGCAGACTTCCATGTATAAACCAAAAGATTATTTAGGCGAATTTATACAAAAATTTCTGATTATTTCCTCCTTCTCTGGAAATTAAGTAATAATGTAAATACAAAACTCAATATCAACTCGTTCAAATTTTACAACAACGTCATACATTTACAAGTGAAAATCAACCTCATACAGGGATAAAAAACATACCTTCTAAAATCGCAAATGAACCTTTTTTTATTCTGTCAAAAATAAGGTCGCAGGTAATACTTGCTCCTTTCCCTCCGCATCCCGCACTGTCACCGTTTTGGCCTTAATCATCCCGATAAACAGGTCAATATTGGGAATCCCGATGGGCACTTTATTTGTCGGTTTGCCATCAAAAGCGATCACCGTGTAACCGGGTGCAAGCTTTTCAAGGGCCTCCTTTCCCCACACGGCCGTAATCTTGAGTTCCCCGTTAATCGCTGCCGTGGTCACGGGACGTCGATCCCCTTCCCAAACGGCAACATCCTCGTAAGCAGTAAAACTGAAACGTTTGTTCGGATAATCCAGTGTTAGCTTGCCGAGATCCGTGATTTTGAAACAAAGTAACAGATAGTCGATTCCTCCCGTGTATACCGGGATTCCGGAAAAAACTCCATTCCCGATATGACATTCTTGCAATTTACCTCGATATAATTTATCCATCCCCACTCTACCGCCAAGCATAAGCGTGGTGGTCCCCTGCCCCTCTTCCACGCTATCAATAAGTCCGGCAGCAGTCCACTCCTCAAAACCTTTCACCGAAGGCAAGCCGAAAGCTCCCATACTACTTCCACTATCAAACACTCCCGGGACATCATACAACTCTTCCTTTCCACGCAATTTAAGCGTTAGCAGGGGAAGTCCATCCCATAATTTCATCGGAATCCAATTCTCTTCCTCCTCGATAACTGCTTCCCCTAACATTATCGTTTTTGTCTTCGCATCAAATGTTACGACAAAATTCGTAAGTACGTTAGCCCCGATAATTCCATCAATACCGAGTGTCCTCAAACTAGGATTATTCCCGGGCAACACAATGGCTTCAAGACTATCCGCTTTCACACTACCGAAAACAAGCGAAGGAATCGTGGTATAAGACACATTCCCATCCATCCCCACGATATAGTTACTCGTCAAACGGAGAGACAATCCCACCTCGCTAACCACCTTATCCGAAATACAAGTCATTCCCGCCCCTGTGTCAAACAGGAAAGAATATCCTCTACCATTTATGGACACGCTGACAACAGGTACACCATGAGAATCTCTGTAATTCAAGATCGAGGAGATCACAGCACTATCCCTCGTAGCAGACGCAGCCTCAAGTAACAAAGGGCATAAAACCACTATTAAAAATGACAATACAGATTTATTACATTTTTTACTTCTCCAACCTAAGTTCTTTACCGACATCCTATTTCCCATATTTTTACCACTTAACATTATTTTTCAAACACCTTACAATTATTATTATATTTCTCTTTCATTTCTGACCACTCATGGGCATTTAGATTTTCTAAATATAGTAACCATATCCCCAAACACACTCTCAGCACCTGTTAATCAATTAGTACAACCCTCCCTTTCCTTTAGTGCTTTCCACTTCTTCTCTTGATACTCTTTCCACTTCTTCTCACGTTCTTTGCGTATCTCTTTCAACTCCTGCCAATCGAAATTTTTCAACTCTTCAAAAAATTCTATCTGTTCGCCAATATCTACCTGACACCGTATGCGAGTCGAATCCGGTGACAGATCATCCCATTTATAAAATTCCTTGTTTGAAGCCAAGATTTCCTCCACTACTGGCAAGGGCATTTTGTGTTTCATTATAGCATTATACATCTTTTTCAGATGCTTTTCCGTTATCTTATCACGTATTTCTTTACTGACATAAAAAAATACGGTTATAATATTTCCATGCCCATCAAGAACAAACTCTAACATCAAACCTCTATAAGTATTAAAAAGCCGACGAGGCCCAAACATGGGACGCGCTAGACCGGGTTCACACTTTTTGATAAACGGACGAATTTCTCGAGGAAGCACCGACCAACTCAACCAGTCCAACCACGCACTTTCCAAAGATCGCGAACGTATCACAATATGATGTCTGAATTTCTCTTTCGAGATCAATTGGTCATACCCTTCCACTCGATAGACACAACTATCTTTGCTTTCAATCCTCTCTGTATCTTTCATCAAAACAAATTTCTGGGCTGAAAGGTGCTGCATTGCAAACAAAACAATCACCAAAAAAAATATTTTCCTCATATCTCTTTTATTTAATTAATACCATACAAACGGCCACAAACTAAAAATTAAAGACGGAGCACCATTAGGAGAATAGCCCGCTCATAAAATTTACATAAAAAAGACTGCCAACAACAGAATCCATATAATCCTTTTCAAACGCTCTTTCTTAACCATAAATTTTACACTCGTTGCATCAATTCTATTGTATCAATCGCATAATCGTGTTCCCCGTCGAATTTATAGTAGCCCGGATTCATAACAATATCCATTGCCCGCCGATAAAGTTCCTGTAGTATTTTGTTAGGTAAATTCACGTACACAGATGATGACATCGTGAATGTCACCGTCTGAATTTTTCCATCCGAATCGCAATAAAAGGCTATCCAGAAACTACCTCCACCCTTATCTGCTGCTTCTTTTAAGATTTCTTTCAATTCCGGGGTTAGCAATTTTACCGCACACGAATCCCTCCATACCGATCGTTGTGCCGCATCTCCATCTGTTGGTTCTGCAACCCGTTCTGCGGTAAACCATTTACCGAACAACTTGTTAAACTGCCTGATTTTTATCTCGTACACGTCCCCTTGTTCATCAAGAGGAGCTGCCTCAAACTTTTGCGCATACACGCCGGAAATACAAAAACAGATACCTAACAGCATTATAATTCTTTTCATAACTAGAAATTTACATTTTCAATTATTTAGATTTTAGTAGTTCCTCTATCTTTTTCGCCAACTCTTTCCCCCGAAGATTCTTAGCTACAATTCGATTGCCCTCGTCCAATAATAACGTGAAAGGGATACTCCGTACACCATATACTCGAGCCACCTCCGATGCCTGTCCTTTCAAATCGGAACCGTTCAACCAAGGCAACCCATCCTCCATGATCGCCTGCACCCACTTAGATTTGTCGTCATCCAAAGATACCCCCAACACTTCCAGGCCTTTATCACGATACTTTTTGTACAACCGGATCACGTTAGGATTTTCTGCCCGACAGGGACCACACCATGATGCCCAGAAATCCACTAATTTCGCCTTAGCTTTAATTCCATGCAACGAAATCGGTTTCCCTTCCGGACTATTCACCGTAAAATCCGGTGCCACGTTATCAACAGCCACACGTCCGAGTTCCGACAACTGGGCAGCAATAATTCTCCCATACACAGAATTCTTGGCTCGTTCGCCCAATAAGTTATACAATTCCTGCAACTGTTCAACAGGAGCCTGTAAACCACAAGTCAATACGATATATGCGGCGGTACTGGTATTCGCATTCTCTTTCACGATCTCTGTTTGACGTTTTTGCATATCCTGCATAAACTTCTGTGCCTGTCCGGAAAGAGCTTGAACCCGCATCTGGTTTGCATCCTCGTAGGCAGTCTTCATATCAGATTGTAACTTTTGCTGTTGCTTTTTAGCTTCCCTCTGTAAGGTATTAAACTGATTAAAAACAGCCTGTTCTGCTCCACCTTTCACTTCAATAGACTCTAGTCCAATCTGTACAGAATAATCGGTATTTTCCAACATTAACGGGATCATTCCCTGCCTATCAGATGTCATGATCGTTGCCATCACGGGTTCTGGAACTCGTCCTGCAAACTCAAGATTCCCCTCCTTGAGTATTGATACGCCCAACACATTTACAGTCCCGTTCAGATTGGGAACGACCAAATAAAAAGTATCCTGCTGTAATTGCCCCAAATTACCCGTAATCCGGTAACCTCTTTGAGCATTGCATAGCCCCCAAAGGGCCATGCAAGCAACAAATAACATGATTCTTTTCATGATAACCTTATTAATCATCATTCACTAAAGGCGACAAAATCAGCCAAGATCACACCAAAATTCGCATAATAAGCCTGATCACTCACGGTTATTTTGACATATCTGATTTCTTTAGGCTGTTTCATACGAAGTAACGTGATCTCTCCTGCCGTATTCCCGATCTCATTATCCTCATCAAAAGTAGCCCCTTCCCAAGATGCTAGATCTTTTGACACTAACACTTTTAGCAAGTTCGGACGGAAATTATGTTTCGTGTCCCATGGACTACTAATCGGGTTCGTGGCATCTTGCACCACTTTAAATCCGGACACGGACTCCACTTTACCTAAATCGATAAGCAATTCATGTTGTCGGAAAGTATTTATCTGCTGAGGATTCCATATCGTCGCTTGATTATTATCCAATAAAAATTCAGGGTGAGCATTATACCCGGTCTGATCGGAAGGCGAAACCGTTATTCCCGTGGCCGTCAGATAATTTAATGTAGTAGGGACCTTAGAATGTCCTTGTTCTTTCAACACAGCCAATGGATTCGGGAAATAATGCTTGTTATATCTCTCTACCTCCACTCCTTGCAATTCATGGAGAACCTCTAAGGCGAATCGACTAGCTGCCGTGTCCGCTAACACACTCTGTTTAACAGCATCTTTATATGCCTCATACAAGTATCGATTCTTTCCTAATATCACTTTCTTCAAATTCGGGAAATACAACAAGTCTTCCAATGTAGACAAATCATAATCAAACTCTAACACCTCTACCGTATTAATAAAATTCTCATCTAATTCTTCAATAAAGTAATGAGTTTGAATCTCCCGGACAAAATCACTATTAAACATTCGCTGATGTACATCCAACGCCAGGGGGGTGAAAACAATATCCACACCGGGAAGTTCTCGTAATTGACCTTTCCGTTCCACCGCTACATCCTTGTTTACATCAATATCCTCCACCACGTAATACCTTTGTTTCAGGATACTATCCGTATCCGTCAATTCCAAAGTAACCAGTTCGTTCGGATTCGATTTTTTGTAATACCGAAGACTTGCTTCCGCTAAAGTATTTTGCCAGCGATCAAAATAGAGAACCAGTTTATCCCCTCCCAAAGGAAAACATTTCGTTACAACCGGAGTAAACCCATTCAACGCTTCATGTGACATGGAAAAAGGTCGACCATAAGCCTCGGCTCCCAAAGAACGCCTTCCCTCTTTATCCATGGCATACACACGAAACGTATATGTCACGTTACCCAAGTTCTTAATCGTACAACTTTCCATATCCTTCGTCAAAAGCGAGTCTCCGGTCTGTTCTCCACCAACCCACTCTATCAAGATATTTTCCCGATTCGGATCCAACGTATTTTTCCAAGAAACAACCACACTCTCCCATCCCAATTCCAAAGAAACATCTGTACATTTTCCCGTGTAACGAATCCGACCATTACCCGCATAATCATCCCACGTATCTTCCTGGTCCTCACACCCGGCAAAGATTCCGGCAAACATTGCCGTCAAAACAATGACTATATATATTCTCTTCATAATTCGTCTATTTATTATTTCCCGTATACTTCAACCTCATGCAAAGTCACCCGTTCCGTGGTATTTTCATAATACTGATTCGGTATCTTTTTAAAAACACTGTTAAATTCAACCTTGAAATACCTGTAAGGAGGATTATCAACAGAAAAATTAACCGTAAGGTAGCATGGTTCTACGGCTTCAAGTTCATTTGTAGTCTTTATTTTCGTGGAACCATCAACATCACCGGCACGTTGTATCCATGGAACAGCCGCTGTCAACGACTGATAAAAATTACCCACCTTGACCCAAGAAGTATTATCATCTTTATTATTAGATGCATATATTGTTACCTCATTAGGTAACATCGTGCCGTAACACGTAACGAAAACGGAAGGTTTTGTCAGGCTATTCAGATTTAACATTCCATACATCCTAATACTGGAAACTTGCTTGGGTTCCTTAATATCCAAAATAAAATATTTCGGGGCATCCGGCTTATTCACCGCATAGGGAACAGTTACAAAAGAATACATATTCGCCGGAGGCATCGTTGTACCCCAAGATTCTTGAAAAGCCAATTTCCGGGAACCTTTTACATCACCGTCAAAAAGATACTTCCAACCGACCATAAATCCTTGGTTATCGTTCTCCACGGATAAAGAAAACGGATCCAGCCACTCGAAATTCGATGGATCCAATTTCCCCACGTTATATGAAGCAACTCCCTCGTATACTTTCTGCATGGCCACATTCCCCCTAAAATCTTCCGTTTTCACGACAACAGTATTCACGTCCCTTTTTTGAGCTAAAGAAAAATATTTCACATTCTCTCCGGCCTCAATAGCGAAAGTTTCCAATAAAAGAGTATCCAACTCCTGAGTCATGGGATTCGTTCCGATAAAAAACACGTTACAAAGTCCGGTAGCAGCTCCGGGAACCTTATATTTTACCTGAAATCCATCCCAATAAGGTAATACCTCTATATCGTTAAAGAAAGCCACCGGACCAGAATCCTGTGTATTGAAAGTAAACTCCATCGCTTTCGATGCCTCATTACTTTGATTCAACAACGACACCCGTACCGGCACGTTATTTCGAGCTTCATTAAACCCATCAAGCACGAGTGAATCATAAGCATAAGAAGCAACCTTGATCATCTTCTTTCCCTTGTAATCTTCATACTCTGCCTTAACAGCAAAAATATCCGTATTTTCAGGTAAGGTGTAATGCATAACAGCCCCTCCCGGAATGGCCTTGAACCGAACATTTTCCTGGGGGATCGAAGCATCAAAGTAGGAATCGTTGTCCTCACAGGCAAACAATCCGAATATCAATAATAATATCAAAATTGTATTTTTCATCATTCTATTTTTAAAAGATTAAAATCTACAATCAAAATCGTAAATCTAAAATTCGTTTACCATCCGGGATTCTGCACATACCCGGCAATCATGGCCTCTTCCGCTTTTATCGGGAAGAGATAATCCCGCGGAGCCACGAACTTCGTCTTATCCCATACAACCACCGGTCCTTCGAAATTATTATAAAACGTACGGGCATTCTCTCCCAAAACATTCCATCCCAAAATTTTATCATTCAACTCCAAGTGAGCCAATTTCCAACGTCGCAAATCCCAAAAGCGATGACCTTCAAAAGCAAATTCCACAAAATTCTCCTGTTGAATAATCTCTCTCATCCCTTCTTTTGACTCTATCTTTTGCGGTTGAGTAGAAAATTCTTTCCAAGCAACTTCCACGTCGGGAATACCGGCACGCCTGCGTACTTTATTTAAAGACTCATACACACGATCATCCGGTTTACTCAAATACTCATTCCATGCCTCTGCCTGAATCAAATAGAGTTCTGCCAAACGGATCATTGGCCACCGACAATCTCCCAAACTACCGGTATTACTAGCATATTGATAAGTTTGAACCTCCGAACGAGAGAATTTCTTCACGTAATAGCCACACAAATTTTGCGGTTGAGAATACAGCAGAAAAGATTCATGGATTCCAAATGCCTCTCCTCGATAAGCCTGCACAAGCATATTCTTGTTCGCGGCGGGACCGCGTTGCCAATAACAGCGATCAGCTGCCACATTGGCATAGAAACGGGGTTCTCGTTTAAGATGAAGATTCAAAACGTCCTCGTTCAATGCCACAACATTCTGGTAATCATTGTTTACTTCCCGTCCCAATTTGTAACGATTGGCATAATCCCATTCCTTATCCACATTCAACGGAAGACCATTTTTGGTATAAAACATTTCAACCATCTTCATACTCGGAGCCACACATCCCGTCAATAGCGCATCCCTATCTGAATGACCTTCAGGGAAACGAGGTAATGTAAACATGACATAAGAATTCATTATATTTGCATTTCCAGTCAAGAAAATAGCCTCCTCTCCCTCGTAATTCGGTTCCCAGATTGACATTTCAATATCTCGCATCTGATTTAACAACTTGGTTGCCTTATTTCCTTCACCTGTCTTTAATTTATATCCCTGGCTTTCACACATCTCCACTGCGGCATCTGCAGCTTCGGCTGCCCGTTTCCATTTTTCAGGATCATATTCAGCACTAAACAAAGATTCTCCCTTTTTCCCCTTAAAATTCACATAATACTCATTCCCGTTGAAAAGAGGAGATGCTTGATAAAGTAACACACGAGCTTTCAATGCCATCGCTCCTTCTTTACTCAAGAAGAGTTTATGAGAAATCAACCTTTCTTTACCATATAGCAAATCCGGAATCGCCTCATCCAACAAACGAACTATCTCGTTAAAACAAGTATCCACATGTGAACGAGGAATCTGCATTTCTGCCAAATCTGCATTCACATCAATATTTTTCGGTACTAATACAATGGGTCCGTAACGTCTCACCAATTCAAAATAATAAAAAGCTTTCACTGCTATTGCCTCGGCTTTCCAATTTCTCTTCTCTGCTGCCGTCAAATCGTACACGTTATCAATATTAGAAATAAACGTGTTTAACATCCGAATCGAATAATAAGTTGTTGTCCAGATATTACCTAACGGATCCTGACTCATTTGCAGACCATCTGCAATATTAAATAATTTGGCAACATTATTATCACGAATATAATTTCCGGTAACAAACTCATCCGCTCCCACAACACCCGCATTACTACCGAACCCCGAAAAAGAAACACCAGCCATAAATTCCGTAGCCTGCGTTAACCAAATATCAGCACTCGCTCTACGTTCGAAAATGGATTCAAATGTCTCCACATCCTTTTCCGGCACCTGATCCAGATAATCGCCACAAGCCATAAAAGACAATGCAACAATTATAATAACAGATATAAAATATTTTCTCATAATCATGATACATTAAAAGTTTACATTTAAACCAACCGAATAGGTTTTTTGTATCGGATAATTAAATCCATTTCCCCCTAACTCCACATCCCAAAGATCAAAATTCGAAATCAGGAACGGATTATTGGCACGCACGTACACCTTTAAGTTTTTCAATGCCAATTTACGTGACCACTTTTTGGGAAGATTATATCCTAATTCCAACGAAGTACAACGCAAGAAACGACACTCTTTCAAAAAATAGGTACTCATTCGAGTTTCTTTATCCGTTGTATAATCTTCCTGTGGATTATGAGCTGTGATACTTTTTGTTGATAACAGGGGCCATAACGGTCTTTCCGCCTGATTATCCACAGACCAGTGATCCTTATAAATCGCCGTAAGCAAAGCATGATTCCCATAAAAAGGAGAAATTGCTGCCGGATTAATAAAGAATCCCCGTTGTCCGGATCCCTGGAATGCAAAACTGAACTCTAATCCTTTATAATTTATAAAACCATTAAAACCATAAATGATACGTGGAGTCGTCGGGAAACCGATATGCACGGCATCCTTCACATCTATCACGCCATCATCATTTATATCTCGATAACGAATATCTCCCGGCATTAAATCGCCCCCCTGCACGGGAGAATTATCAATCTCCATCTGGTCTCGGAACAAACCTTCCGCGATATAACCAACCTGTTGTGAAATATCATGTCCTTTTTTCCATTGCCATTCCGGTTTATCGGCAGCTTCCTCGATTTTCAGATAAGTCGCTTTACTGTAAGTAAATGTTCCATTCAGAATAACCCAAAGATCCGAGTTAAACGCATGTTGAATCTTACCGGCAAAATCAAGCCCGCGAGACCTTACCTTACCAATATTATCCAATGGTTGCAAACCCAATCCCATAGCCTCCGGGATAACAGTACGATTTGCCAGCACGTTATGACGAACCTGCTGATATATATCTACCGTAGCCTCAAACAATCCATTAAAAAACTTGGTCTCAAGCCCCAAATTCGCCTGTTCTGCAATCTCCCAAGTTACATCATTATTCTGGTAACCCGTGATTCTATATCTTGAAATCGATCCTAATCCCGGACGGAACGAACCAGACGGTTGATCCTGCCCAATACTCGGAAGATGAACAAAACGCGGGGTATCAATGATACCATCATTCCCGACCTTCCCGTAGGATAATCTTAATTTCAAGAATGATAACCACTTAGACGAACCTAATAAAAACGGTTCTTTGGAAACCACCCAAGCACCTCCAACCGACGGGAAAAATCCCATCCGATGATCTTTGGCAAAACGTTCAGAACCATTATAACCGAAACTACCTTCAAGATAATAACGCTCTTTATAACCGTATGAAAGACGCATCGACAATCCTAGATTACGCCGACGAATACCGTCTAACACGCTATTGGGAGTTGACTGCAAAGACTCCTGTCCGGACAATACGGCCAGATAAGAAGTCGTGTGATCTTTCCATGCAGCCGTGTGCAAAATCTTAATATTATACGCCAACTGATTCGATCCAGTTGTCGTTCCACTTCCCTTCAATAAAGTTCTTTTCCCTTCATCTGGATTTAATGCTTCTAACGTATGTTTACCGGTAACATGATCATAATCCAACAAGCTGTAATAGAAAGGTGTTGTCATGTACGGATTGGAATAATAACCCGCTTGACTAAAAGAAACATCCCCCCGGAATTCAAGCCCTTTCAACAGAAAAGAGAGATTCTGGATATATTCCAACCGATTTATTGTCGAGAAACGACTCCGATCCACGTATCCCCGTTGAATCAAGGCGTAAGGATTGTCACTATCACGTGACTTTCCGAAACGTAAATGCGGCCAATTATACGTGTCATCTGCCGGGTAAGTCGGGGCAAAATCCACCGGATTAGCGTAAAAAGCCAAAGAATAAGCAGCTCTTACATCCTCTAGAGGTCCATGATAAGAATCGAGTGTGGTAAAAGAATTTACAACCAATTTAATACCTTTACTCAAATCGATATTCAAATTCAACCGAAAAGAAGTATTATTATTATTAATATTCACCTTAAATTGATTCAATCGGTCTGTCTTCAACATACCTTGATCTCGGTTATGATTAACGGAAGCATAATATTGAATCACTTTCGACCCACCCCGAATATTAATTCCCATATGATGGTTTATCGAGAAATTCTTGAACAAGACATTATACCAATCATTTGCCGGATAAACGAAATCAGGATATTTCTTACTTCCTGTTCTGGCAATTCGTTCGGCCGAGTATTTAGGAGTAGCATTAGGATCCCGGCTTAAAAGAGCTTGATTATACATCTCCATCCACGTGACGGGATCCACAACATCAATCTCATCCGTCGGCATAGTCGCTATCGCCTCATAACGAACAGAAGTATAAACCGAACCCTCCTGTCCCTTCTTGGTCGTCACGATAATCACTCCATTCGCCCCTCTGGCTCCATACATCGCCGTGGCAGAAGCATCTTTCATTACACTGAATGTCTCGATATCCTCCGGATCAATACGAGCCAAATCCAACTTAGAAGCCTCCACCCCATCCAACAAGATCAAAGGATCAATATTTGCCCCGGATTGAAAAGACGTGATACCACGAATGTAAAATTTAGTATTCATCTCCTCTTCTGTCAAAGCTCCGGGAATACCTCCCTGCTGCCAACCGATCATACCGGCAATTTTCCCGGCAAACTGGGAAGTCAAATCACTGTTAGAAGACTTTAACATGGAAGCGTCTACCGTCGTAATAGCCGAAACCACACTTTCCTTTTTCTGTGTACCGAAAGCCACCACGGCAACCTCCTCAATATTTTCAACCGTCGGGTTCAAACGAACATCGATTTTAGTTTTCCCTTTGATCGGAATCACTTCATCTTTATAACCGACAAAGGTAATTTTCAACACGTCATCTGGTTTCGCCTCGATGGAATACCGTCCTTCCATATCCGAAGCTATACCCCGGGACGTTCCGTGAACAAGAATTGTTGCCCCGGGAATCGGATTCCCATTCTCGTCAACAACCGTTCCCTTTACCATGATCAAATTCTTCTGGTCTTCGGTCGTTGTATCTTTTTTAGTACTAATCAAGATTAAATCACCCACGATCTGATAAGAATATTTTGATCCTTTCAACAATACGCTCAAAGCGGAATCGACACTTACTTCTTTCACTTGAATCGAGAAACGTTCATTCGAAGTCGCATCCCGATTATCGCGAAAACCATAAGCCAAACCCGTTTGTCTTTTAATTTCCGACAGGATATTTACTAGTGTCCTGTCTTTCATATTTAAGGTAACCTTCTTTTGATCTTGCTGTTGTTGTACTTCTATAAATTCAGAAGCAAAAAGTTGTTTGGGGCAATACAACGTCGAAATAAACAACAAAAATATACCGACGGCAATTTTATTTGCCCTTGTTTTAATGATTTCCACTTTCTTTTTCATAAATTTGTGAGAAATTAGATGTAACGTTTTACTTACGTTGTAATGATGAACATCCACCAAAGGTGTCAGACCTGAGAAATCGAACCTTTGAGTTATGTTTCAAAAGGGAATCTTCTCTGAGAAGGTTCTCTTTTTTGGTAAACGTGAATTTACTCTATATAATATACACCTCCCTCTGTTTTAATCGGTTTGTCAATAATCAGTCCTAAAGCACGCACCACCCAATCAATAGTGGCTGATCGATCAAACTCCAAGCTATACGCTTGTTTCTCCAACCCCGGAGCAATCTTGATTTCTACCCCGTACCATTGAGCTATATCAAAAACAATTTTATCCAATCTGGTCCTATTATATTTAAAACTATTACCCAACCAAGTCAAGTAATCTGCCGGATCGACATTTTCAGTACGCATCAATGAATCCTTCATGGAATAACATACCCGTTGATGGGGAATAATCTTAGTTTCTTTACCATTCGCCGTCATACCTATACTTCCTTCAACTAAAACAGCCTCGGCCAAAGCAAGTCTCTCACTATAAAATAAATTGAAACGTGTCCCATAAACTTGTACTCGTGAATCTCCGGCCTTCACGATAAAAGGCTTATCTGATTTCTCCACCTCAAAATATGCTTCTCCCGTAAACTCCACCTCACGTAATGAATCTCGAAACTCCTCCGGGAACTTCAGTTCACTACCGGCATTTAACGTCACGACAGACCCATCGGCAAGTCTTACTTTATAAGTGAAACCTGCAGGAATTACAACTCGATTATAACGAACCGGCTCACTCGTATCAATATCCGCTTCTTCCTTTTTTCCCGATCCCTTTACACGATATCCCTCTTTTGCTTTCTTCAGATCTAATATCTCTTGAGATAATACACCATGCTCTCTCTCCATCGTGATCAAAGTCGGTACCTTTATCTCGGTCAAAGCGACAGTAGTAATCTTCCCCTTGTCCAATGTCTCTTTTCCCCATGGTAACCACTGTGTCAAGGTAAAGAACACAAGTATTGCCGCAGCCACCGATCCTCCCACTGTCCTCCACACACGAACCACCCTCTTTTTCCGATCCCGCTTCTTTAACTCGGCCAACATCTTTTCAACCGCTTTTTTCTTATCTATTTTCGAAACCCCATGAACTGCCTCAACCCACTCTTCAACTTTACCCGAAAATGTTTCTTCCCCAATCTCTTGGCTGGTAAGCTTCTCTTTCACCGTTCCCGACTGCTTTATCGCCCTTTCAGCCATTTCCCAATCTTCGCTTTCTATGTTTATTTTGTTCTTCCTTATCATATCTTTTCGTAATTTTATCCACTTTCATATATATCATGTTTACCTATCCATTTTTACTTCAAAAAATGGGGAAAAATCAAATTTAACATTGTTAAATTTTAACTCGTTTAGGTTTTAAAACGAATTCTGCTCCCCCAAGCATCTTACATCCTTCTCTCCCATCGTCGCTTCACCCACGCCACTGCAATCGAACTGATCACCCCACCAATAATACTAAAAACTCCCGCCAACAAGTTATCCGCCATCTGCGACAACACGGCATTAAAACTCAACGTGGAAAACATTCCTATTACAAAATAACTACCCATTTTAAAAATTTAGAATTTAAAGTTTAAAATTTAGGGTGAGTCTCATGCCTCCGGTAGGAATTCTATACCGGAAACATGAAACTTCATCCTCGTTAAAATCACTCGATCATTGAAACTCTTGAATCCCCCGAATTCAAAATCGGGAATCCCAATTTACAACGTCATCACTTGGCTATCCGAAGCTCCCTTCCCGTTCTTCAACGTGGCAAAACAATACAGCTTCACGTTCTCGTGACTCCACTCCTCCGGGAGAGCATAAGTAGTGTTACCGTTCTCGCCACGAGCTCGTAACGTTACCAAACGGGCACGACCAAGTACCGTTTCGTACAACATGGCGTACACCACGTCATCATTGAAAGCGTAACCGTTCTCCTCCTCCTGCATCTCTTGCACGAAAGAGTAAAGTTTATTCTCTTCCGAGTAAGTCACCTCCACCTTCGGCGGATACAACATCCCGGAAGCACAAAGTAAGCGGTCAAAATCCACGGTTGCCACATTCCGCTCGTCCACCGAAACCCGAGACATATTCAGTGAGGTGAAAGCGTTTGCCGCCGAGCCTTTACCGATACCGACAAAACCTTTCCGGATCACCGGCAACAACTGTCTGGATAATTGCACTAGCGCTTTCATCTTTGCCCGCTGTGCCAGTATCTCCGGCGTCGGGTTATCCTTCCGAGAAAATACCTTTGCCTTAGCAATGTTCTTCCCTCTCGTGTAACACAACGTGATGTTACCTACTGATTTCCTTGCTTTTCCTAATAAATACGAATTAAATTCTGCCATAATTTTAAAATTGAAATTAAGAATTGAAAATGAACTCTACACACCCGGGGCGGGCCCTGCCCCAAGAAGGTATATTTTTAGTTTCTAACTTTTAGTCTTTATCTTGAAATTCGCTAAATGCGAATTCCAACGCCGGTCCCGGATCGATCTTTCTCGGCGTGATCAGCGAGTGTCCCACCACATCACGAATCGGGTAGGTCTCTTCCAGTAGAGTACAGATTTCCCGTAACACCCGGATCTGTCTTGCCGTGTAACGATGCCAGTATGTCGGGCTATCACCGGAACAATCCGTGTAAACCTCATCAGGCGGCACCACACGCCCGCACTCCGCAATAAACAGATCACCCGAAAAGCGGAGTTTCCCCAAATTATCCAACTCTATCCCGATCGAGTAACGATTCAACCCGCCACGTCCGGCATACCAACTTTTCCCGGCGTGCCATGCCTCGATGTTGAAAGGCACCAGTTGAAACACCTCTCCGCCCCGCCCGATCACGAGATGAGCCGAAGCCGACACGTCCGGGCGGGTCAGGAAAAGCGCAGAACTTTCAGCACTCGTTCCCGCCGTGTAATGTAACACGATCATGTCCGGCCCCTCCAAACGCCGGGTATTCTTTGCGCTCACCAAGTGAACCACCCTGTCCCCCATCAAGTGATGGTTAACGATTGAAAATGAAGAATTGA
>DYVS01000085.1:0-6219 GCA_020743075.1 Butyricimonas virosa
TTACCGTCCAACCCGATATTACATTGTCAGCAAAAGCAGTACTAATTTTAAATTCATTATTTAAATCATCCCAAGGAGTCTTAAGCGCCAAACGATCAGATTTTTCTAGTCGGTCAAACTCCCTTCCTGAATTTCGAAAAGCCTCGCCATCAGATTCCACAATACTATGATCTTGATAAAAATCTATAGAACCAATACCTAAAGCAATTCTAGCATCCCATTTAGTAAATTCTTTTTCCGGAGTAAATCCCTGTAAGCCTGCCCGAAACAGTATAGCAATTTTTAAAGATTGTTCAACGTCATCAATAACTGCTTGAAAACTATCTCCCCTAAATATTTCGACTTTTATTTTTCCCCATTTACCTGCTTCATCCGCAATTTTTTGTATACAATCTATTAACAATTGCCTACGGGTAGGTTCAATTTTGGATGATTGTACAATATCTCCGGTAATAACTCCTTTAAGTTTCATTTAGAATTAATTATAATAACACAAGCAAAGATAATATAAATATAAAACAAAACAACCTTATAGGGTTGATTCTAGAAGAACAACCCTATAAGGTTGTTTTTTAAGAATCAACTCTTAAAGGTTGTTTTCACAATTATTCTTTCACGTGTATCAGTACATTCGACACAATTGCCGTAAAACCTCCCGTCGTGATCCCGGATGAGAATATATTTTTAATGGTATCGGAACAACTGTTCAATATTTCCGGAATGAATTCGACACTTAATCCCAAGGAGAAACTTAATGCTATAACCAGCGTGGCTTTCCTATTTATATTCTGGGAGGCAATAATACGGATTCCGGCAGCAGCGACCGTACCGAACATAAGTAGTGTAGCTCCCCCCAGAACCGGTTCCGGCATTAATGAAAACACCAGTCCGACGGCAGGGAAAAGTCCCAGTACCACTAAAAAAGCAGCAATATAATATCCCACGTAACGACTGGCCACTCCCGTTAATTGTATCATCCCGTTATTCTGGGCAAACACAGAATTCGGGAAAGAATTAAATGCCCCTGCCAAGAAAGAATTGAAACCATCGGCAAGGATTCCCCCGGAAGCCCGTTTAATAAACTTCTCTCCTTCCACGGGTTCTCCCGAAATCATGGAATTAGCCGTAATATCACCATAAGCCTCGATAGCCGTGATCATGTAAATCAACCCGACGGCAATAAATGACGACCAACTAAAAGCTAACCCGTATTTAAAAGGAACAGGAATATTTACCCCGGAATAACTCTGTACAGAAGAGAAGTCGATCATACCCATGAAATAAGCGACAACATATCCCACGACTAACCCGATCACGATGGAACTCATCCGTAGATATTTATTATTACTCCGGTTAAAAAAGATGATCAAAACTAACACCAGTAAAGCCAATCCGAGATTCTCGAAACTACCGAAAGTACCGTTTTCTTTAGCAATAACACCCCCACCACAAGCGGTAATACCTACTTTCACCAGACTCATCCCTATTAATGTTACCACGATTCCCGATACCAGCGGGGTAATGACTTTCTTGGCATATTTCAAAATCCTACTGATCAGCATCTCAACCACAGAACCAGCCATGCACACCCCGAATATCAGAGGCAAACCACCCGCCAATCCCGTAGATATAATCGGGCCGATAAACGAGAAACTTGTTCCTTGAATACATAATAACCCGGTTCCAATAGGTCCAACCCGTCTACATTTAATAAAAGTAGAGACTCCAGAGGCAAAAAGAGCCATAGAAACAAGAAAACCCGTCGTTTCCAGGTCAAGATTCAACGCTCCGGCAATAATTAACGGTGGAGTTATAATAGCGACAAAGATGGCTAATAAATGCTGTAATGCGGCAAAAAAAGCCTCTTTAAAAGGAGGACGGTCCTCTATTCCATAAATAATGGCCGAGCTAACCTGACGATTGGTCGTTTCACTCATGCCGGATTATCTTATTTTTATCTGACAATGATCCAGACTATCTATAATAGCTAAGGATTCAACATGAATCCCACGTTCTCTCAGTACTTCGCCCCCATGTTGAAAAGCTTTTTCAATAATAAATCCCATGCCTACAAGTTGTGCTCCCGCCTGGTCAATCAAATCAATAATACCATTCGCGGCATTCCCGTTTGCAAGAAAATCATCGATAAAAAGCACACGATCCTCTTTTGTCAAGAAATCTTTACTGATACAAACATTATATTCCCGGTCTTTTGTAAAAGATCGTACCGTCGTTGAAATCATATTTTCCATCGTCTTCGGTTGCTTTTTCTTGGCGAAGACCACGGGCATTTCCAAAAGATACCCCACCATGATTGCAGGAGCTATACCGCTAGCCTCAATGGTCATCACTTTGTTAAAATCCTTATTCGCAAAACGACGCACAAATTCCACCCCGATCGATTTCATTAAAATCGGGTCCATTTGGTGATTAATAAAACTATCCACTTTTAAAATGCCTCCTTCAAAGCATTTTCCATCCTGTAAGATTCTTTTCTTGAGCAAATCCATATAAATCGTACTTTTTTACACTTTGGCAAAAGTAAGAATAATAATCAAAAAATAGGCTCATTATATTCCCCATAAAAAGAAAATTTGTCAGGGATAATTAATGTCAAAATAAGAAGGAGTACCTCTGTGTGAAGTACTCCCTCCTATTTACATTCGTGAGATTTATATTATTTATGCTCTTCAATCCACAAACGAGCATTTACAAATGCTTCAATCCATGGACTGACTTCATCTCCATTCCGATCTTCCGCATAATATCCCCAGTTCCACGGGTGAAGAGAACGTTCCAAGTGAGGCATCATTGCCAAGTGACGTCCGTCTTTACTACAAATAGCTGCCGTGGCAAAAGGTGATCCATTCGGGTTTGCCGGGTAAGTGTCATGGCTATATCGTAGTGGAATATTATATTCTTCCTGTCCGTAAGGCAAGTGGAATTGTCCCTCTCCGTGAGCCACCCAGATTCCTAAACGAGATCCGACTAATGACTTCAACAATACAGAATTACTCTCCACAACATCCACGCTCAAGAATGCAGATTCCAATTTGTGGGACGTATTATGCAACATCTTTACCTTCTCGCCATGTTCCGGGTATACCAAGTCTAGCTCGACCATCAACTGGCAACCGTTACAAATACCCAAACTCAAAGTATCTTCACGTTTATAGAAGTTTTCCAAAGCCACCCGAGCCTTTTCGTTATATTTGAAAGCTCCGGCCCATCCTTTAGCAGAACCAAGCACGTCCGAGTTCGAGAACCCGCCAACAAACACGATAAAATTCACGTCTTCCAAAGTCTCTCTTCCGGAAACAAGGTCTGTCATGTGAACATCCTTCACGTCAAAACCAGCCAAGTACATCGCCCAAGCCGTTTCCCGCTCACACTGACATCCTTTCTCCCGGATAACGGCAGCTTTTATGCCCGAAGGTTTAACACGGTTAACATCCAATCCATATTGGGAAAGCTTACCGCTGAATGAAGGTGTAAACTTGTATTTCAGATCATGATTCTTATAGTTTTTATATCTTTCAAGGGCCAACTCATCGCCACTCTGACGACGATCTAACAAATAAGATGTCTTAAACCACAAGTCTCTTAATGACGGAATATCCAAGTGGAAGTTTTTACTGTCTTTCTTGATATTCAACTTTCCGGCCTTACCCAAGCGTCCCAAGAAATTGTAAGCCACTCCCGCTTCATCCAAGATAGCGGCAACCTTTTTGCAATCCTTGATCTGTACAAGTACACCCGGATTCTCCGCAAACAAGATCTTCACAATGTCCTTTTCAGCCAGGTAAGAGAAATCGATATCCAATCCCAAGCGATTGTCGGCAAAACACATTTCGAGTAAGGTCGTGATCATACCTCCGGCAGAAATATCGTGTCCGGCTAAAACATACCCTTCCTCAACCAAACGCTGTATTGCCATGAAAGCATTCACGAAATAATCGGAATCCTTTACATCCGGAGTCTCTTTACCTACCCGGTTCAACACTTGGGCAAAACTGGAACCGCCCAACTGCAATTTATCAAAAGAGAAGTCGATATACACAATTTCAGAATCCTGATCCGGTTTCAGTACCGGAGAAACTATCTTCTTCACATCGGTAACCTCACCCACGGTAGAAATAATCACGGTTCCGGGGGCGTACACCTTATCCTTGCCATATTTTTGCGTCATGGAAAGAGAGTCTTTTCCCGTCGGGATATTGATTCCCAACTCGATGGCAAAATCACTGGCAGCTTGAACGGCCTTATATAAACGGGCATCTTCCCCTGCATTCTTACAAGGCCACATCCAGTTAGCTGACAATGATACACCTTTAATTCCCTGCTCGATAGGAGCCCAAACCAAATTCGTCAAGGCCTCGGCAATAGCCAATCTCGAACCGCAAGCCGGATTCGCCAATGCAGCTATCGGAGCGTGTCCGATGGAAGTGGCGATACCTCTTTCTCCACGATAATCAAGAGCCATGGCCCCCAAGTCATTCAAAGGCAACTGTAAAGGTCCGGCGCATTGCTGACGGGCCACACGGCCTGTAATAGAGCGGTCAACTTTACTTGTTAACCAATCTTTACAAGCAACTGCCTCAAGCTGCAAAACTTGCTCGATATATTCTTCAACTTTATCTTCGCTATATTCAACATCGGCGAAATGTTCTCTTTTGGTTTTATCCTCCATCACTGTTTTTGGGGGATTTCCGAACATATCCGTCATCTCCAAATCGATCGGTTTCTCACCGGTTCTGGCATCCTCAAACACGAAACGATGATCTCCTGTAGTTTCTCCGATCACGTACATCGGCGCCCGCTCCCGGTCAGCCACTCGCTGCAAGGTTTCCACATCCTTTGCTTTCATCACGAGGCCCATCCGTTCTTGGGATTCATTTCCCACGATTTCTTTATCAGAAAGAGTTGGATCCCCAACAGGTAATTTCTCTAAATGAATCAATCCACCTGTTTCCTCCACTAGCTCGGACAAACAGTTCAAGTGTCCTCCAGCCCCGTGGTCGTGAATAGAAACAATCGGGTTTACATCACTCTCGGCCATAGAACGGATGGCATTACATACCCGTCTTTGCATTTCCGGATTGGAACGTTGCACTGCATTCAACTCGATAGCGTTGGCATATACTCCGGTATCCACTGAAGAAACAGCACCACCACCCATTCCGATGCGGTAATTATCCCCTCCTAGCAGAACAACCTGTTCGCCAACTTCCGGGGTCTTTTTCATGGCTTGTTCTTTATTACCAAAACCGATACCACCCGCCTGCATAATTACTTTATCGTAACCATATGTCTTTTCATGCTCCTCATGCTCGAACGTGAACACGGAACCCACGATAAGGGGTTGTCCGAATTTATTTCCAAAGTCAGATGCCCCATTAGAAGCCTTGATCAGAATATCTTCCGGAGTCTGGTATAACCATTTCCGAGGATTAATAGCCGATTCCCAAGGACGTCCCGCCTCCAAACGCGGATATGACGTCATGTAAACAGCCGTACCAGCCAACGGGAGTGATGCTTGTCCCCCGGCTATACGGTCACGGATCTCACCTCCGGAACCGGTTGCCGCCCCATTAAAAGGCTCTACCGTGGTCGGGAAGTTATGAGTTTCCGCTTTCAGTGAAATAACCGTGTTAATATCTTTTTGCGTGTAGAAATCCGGTTTGTCCGGTGTTGCCGGAGCAAACTGCACCGTGGCCGGTCCTTCAATGAAAGCGCAGTTATCTTTGTAGGCCGAAACTATCCGGTTCGGGTTCATTCGGGAAGTTTTCTTGATCATGGAGAACAAAGACTCTTCCTGTTCTTCCCCATCAATAATAAACGTACCTCCGAAAATCTTATGACGGCAATGCTCGGAATTCACTTGTGAAAAACCAAACACCTCGGAATCTGTCAACCGACGGTTTAATTTCTTGCTCAGACCTTCCAGATAAGAGATTTCATCTTCATTCAGCGCCAATCCCTCCTGTTGGTTATATGCCCGGATATCCTCGATATACACGATTGGATCCGGTTTCTTATCAATGGTAAACGTATCTTGATTCAGACCTTTGTAAAATGCTTGTAGCATCGGGTCAAAAGCCGCTTTTTCATCTTCCACACGAGTAAACTCCTCTATCCGCAAGATTCCGGAAATACCCATGTTCTGAGTAATCTCCACGGCATTAGTACTCCATGGGGTAATCATTTCCCGACGAGGTC
>DYVS01000086.1:0-7828 GCA_020743075.1 Butyricimonas virosa
TATTTTCCGTGTGTTTTGTTTAACATGAATAAATTCGTTGTTTATGCCGACTAAGATAACACTCTATTAAGAAAAATCAAAAGTCTCTTAACTTATTTTTCACATTTCTCGAATCATTTCACGCTATCTGATTGATAAAGAAGAGACAAAATTTTCTTTAAACCTGCTTCATCTTCCCTGTCAAAAGCCCCTAATTGGTCACTATCCACGTCTAGACAGCCAAAAATACGTCCTTCGGGATCCCGCAAAGGGATGACAATTTCACTTTTCGAGGCGGCATTACAAGCAATATGCCCCGGAAATTCCTCTACATTATCCACGATAACCGTATCTCCGGAATTGATAGCAGCCCAGCATACTCCCCCATTTCGGAGTTTTTGACAAGCCACCGGCCCCTGGTAGGAGCGTACAATTAAATCCCCATCGATCAGCACGTACACCCCCGTCCAGAAAAAAGACTGCATCTTATGATGCAACACAGCCTCCATTGTTGCCAACCGGGCCCATATATCTTCTGTCGTTTGGATATACTGCTTGATTTGATCATACAACCGATCATATTTTGCCAATTTTCTTGAAGTCTCCATAAGTTATTTTGATTTAAGATTTATGATCTACGATTCATAACTTCATCCATCGTAAATCATAAATCAAAAATTTTATAGGTTTTGTAATATATCCACCAAATGGCTCCACCACATCTCTACCGTCTTGATATTGATCTTTTCATCTGGGGAGTGAACACCTCTCAAGGTCGGTCCGAAGGAAACCATATCCATATTCGGGTATTTCTCCAGGAACAAACCGCACTCCAATCCGGCATGGATAGACCGCACGATCGGCTCTTTACCGAATAGACGTTTGTAAGAATCCACGGCAACTTTTACCACGGGAGAATCCGGATTTGGAGCCCAACCCGGGTATCCTTCACCATGTTCAACCTTGGCACCTGCCAGCGTGAACACGGATTCTACCATGTTAGCAATATTAAATTTCTCTGAATTCACGTCACTCCGTTGTGAAGTCGTGATCAAGATATTATTCGGCTCGTTGAATCTAACAGCAGCCAGATTTGTTGATGTTTCAACCAATCCCGGCATACGGTAACTCATGGAGAAAACCCCGTGAGGACAAGCGTACAATGCATTTACAAGAGCATCTGTTGACTCTTGGGTCAACACTTCTCCCGGTACGTCCGTTGATTCCAAAGCTAACTGTAGACCAGGCTCCGTGATTTTCCACACGTTTTCCATCTCGGCACTATATATATTAAAATCAACCCTTACACTTTCCTTGTGTTGTTCGGGGAACGTGATCACGGCAAATGATTCGCGGGCAATAGCGTTCCGTAAGTTACCACCTTCAAGCACGGAAACACGGATCCCGTATTTTGCATTCAAATCCCACAAAAAGCGGTTCAGAATCTTGATGGCATTTCCCCTGCCTTTATTAATATCATCACCGGAGTGTCCACCTTGGAGCCCTTTCACCTGAATTTTCACGGCAAAAGCCCCGGCCGGGGTCTTCTCAGTCTTGTACCCCATGTTAATCACGGTATCGATACCTCCAGCACAACCGATAAACATCTCACCTTCATCCTCTGAATCCAAATTCAAAAGTATATTCCCACTCAGAAATCCCGGTTGTAGAGCAAAAGCACCCGTTAACCCGGTTTCTTCATCCACGGTAAACAAACATTCGATCGGTCCGTGTGTAATATCGGTAGAAGTTAACACGGCCATTTGAGCGGCCATACCAATCCCATCATCAGCACCAAGAGTAGTTCCTTTAGCACGTACCCATTCTCCATCCACGTAAGGCTGTATCGGATCTTTATCAAAATCATGTACCGTGTCAGAATTTTTCTCGCAAACCATATCCATATGAGCCTGCAAAATCACGGTCGGTGCATTTTCTTTTCCTTTGGTTGCAGGTTTCTTAATCAACACGTTACCTGCATCATCCCGTTTTGCCTCCAGATTGTGTTTCTTTGCCCAATCCAATAAATAAGCGATAATTTTACCTTCCTTCTTTGACGGTCTGGGAACCTGACATATTTCTTCAAAATATCCCCAAACTGCCTCTGGTTTTAATCCTTCAAAAACTCCCATAACAATTTATGATTTACAATTTTAGATTTATGATTTCAAATTTCAACCTGCAACTCTCCGTAGGAGATTTGTTACAAATTCAACTTATTCAACACCCATATCGCAGACTTCAATTCCTGCGGTGATAAAGTAAAACTTATATCCGTGTGAACCTGTTCCACGATTTGACGCAACGCATGACGGGAATCCACCCCTTTTTCAGTTAACACCACGAAATTACTCCGCTTGTCCTCCTTGTCAATCTTCCGTTGCACGTAACCTCTCTTTTGCAAGGTATTCAACAGCTTCGTGACATTGTATTTATCTTTCTGAAGACGTTTAGAAATGTTTTGCTGGTTCACGTGATCCCGTTCCCACAACACTTCCAAAAGTTCATATTGCTCCCGGCTAAGATCATACCCGGCATTCTGGAAACTGCGATTTAAAACTTTGGTGTACCCTCTTTCCGCCCTGCTCAAGAGAGCTACTAATTCACTTACTTCCGTCATAGTCGTTGCATTTTATACTATGCACAAACTTAATTATTATTATTGAAAAAAGCGGTAATATCTGCTAAAATATTACCGCTTTTTTTATTTTTATCTTGTAATCTTTACTTTATCACTTCCCCATTCTCGTAGTAACAATCCTTTTCCAAGAAAGAAAAATAGACATCACTTTCTGGGTATCCGATCTCTTTCAGACACTCGAAGATAATCTTGGCCACCACATTCTGCTGTTCCAGCGGACGCTTAAAATACCCCACTTTCACGAAAGGATAAGCGGGTGACGGATTTTCTCCCGAAATAAAAGAGGAATTCATCACTTCCAGCACGACTGTTTCTCTCGGACATCCCAAGGTGCGAACAATCTCCGAGATCAATCGTTCACATACCAAGTCCAATCTACTTTTTTCTACTGCATGAAATCTTAAAAATGGCATAACAAATCAATTAAATATATCTTTTCCTAGTTCTCGTAAAGCAATAATTGTCCTTTCTCAATTTTCAACTTTCAATTGCTTAAAGAACCATTCCGCCGTATCCCTCACCTTCTTCACCACATCATCCAACGGCAATGGCATTTGTCCCCCGGCAGCATTTAAATGTCCCCCACCATTGAAGAACTCTTTTGCCCATAGGTTCACTGGTATATTCCCCTTTGACCGGAAGGATAACTTCACTTTATCTTTACGCTCGGTAATTTGAACAGAAACCAGTACTTCCTCGATAGACAAGGGAATGTTTACTAATCCTTCTAGATCCCCATCTTTATAATTGTATAATTCCAATTCCTGAAACGTGATCGGAATCGTGGCTACCGGAAAATGCTCGTCAATCGACAGCTTATTCAACAGGCAATTTCCCGTCAGGCGCAAGCGGGAAAGCGTATTTCGCTGGTAAAGCTGTTCGTGTACATAATCCTTATTCAACCCCAAGGCCAACAAATCAGCGATCACTCTATAAGTCTCCGGATGGGAAGAATTATGACTTAGTCCCCCCGTATCAGTTGAAATTCCAGCATAGATAGCATTCGCTATATCCGTGTCGATCACCTCTTTACCCCATACCTCAGTGATCACATTATAAAGCAACTCGCACGTGGAAGAAACACTCGTGTCCGAAATCCGGTACGTTACATCATCTGGGTCCGGATGGTGATCGATCATAATCACCTCTCCTTCAAATTCCTTCACGAAAGGTTCCAAATCACCCTCGCGAGCCACGGTATTGTGATCCAACATAAATAATATGTTTGCTTTATGTAACCACTGTTTACACTCTTTGGGACGATTCTGAAAAGATATTGCATCCGGAATACGTTTCAACCATTTTAAATAATCCGGGATATAGTCGCACGTCATCAACTGTGCCTGAATACCAACCTTATCCAACACTTGCCACAAGGCAGAACATGATCCGGCAGCATCTCCATCCGGTGAAATATGAGGTATGATGACCGCACTCAATTCCCGACCAGTAAGTCTCTCTTTTATTTTTTCTATGATTGCTTCGTACATTTTTGTATTATCTTTTCAGTATGAATTCCCGCAAAAATAGGAAAAAACTGCTTTTCTCATCTAAAATATGGAATTTTAATACTCACAAATCCAGAATTAGATGTAATATATCCGAGTTCCTAAAGAGAACATACTCCCTATTCGTTGCTTCTTCAGAGATCATCTTTTGCTCATCCATTCCCCATTGTATAAGCTCTGTATGAACTTCGATTATTCTACGAATAATGGGTATGTTTTCTCTTGTATTACGACTTATTCTGTGATAGATCTCTTTTAGTCTAAGATATACAAGTGAGAATGTGAAAAAACGAACGTTTAAACATATGACAAATATAGTCTATTTATTGATATTTTTGAAGGAATCTAATTTTTGTTTAATATTTTCATTTTCAATACACAGCAGTTATCAAAGTCTATTTTTGCAAATTATAATCTATCTCAAAGAATGTCAATCATTAAACGTTCCATTTATGATATAAAAAACAATCGTCTAACTCCTTGTTAATTTGACACTTTAAAAGAATTCAATAATAGATATGCAGAATAGTTTCGTATCACATTTACCCGACAAAGACAAAGAAAAAACTTTTCGCTATTTATATGAGAAGTATGTGGTCCCCTTACGCTATTTTGCTATAAAATACATTAATAATCAATCAATTATTTCTGATATCGTTCAAGATGCATTTGTGCGTTTATGGGAAAAAATACTACAATTTAAAGATGAAAATGAGGCAAAAGCCTTTCTGTACAAAGTTGTACAAAACGCTTGTATCGACTTGATTCGTCATCAAGAAGTTGCCCAAAAATACGTTAAACACGTTATCTCCGAAAAGACGGAAGAGAAATCATTTCTGGATAATATGCTGGAATCCGAAATATTCCAAGCCTTACGTACCGTATTTAATGAACTCCCACCCGCTTGTAAAGAAGTGTATTTACTCAGCTTGCAGGGGAAAAGCCATGAAGAAATTTCTCTACAAATGAATATCACTATCAATACCGTAAAGAAACACAAAAATAATGCGAACCATTACATGAGAGAAAGATTAAAATATCTTCTACAAATTATTTTAACCACAGGAATCAGTATATAAAGATAAATACTAAAAATTCTCCCGTGAAATTCAAATGGATTCCACAGGAGAACTCTAAATAAAACTCTTAGTAAATATTATTTAAACGTTTCTGGATGTGCTTTGATAAACTGTATGTTTTTAAGCCATTGATTATATTCATCAACAAATTGTTCACATAAAGTTTCAGTAGGAATATATTCTCCTGTTATACGAAAATAAAGATTATTACCATTTCTTTTATAAGTCAAATATTCTCTACTTCCATGAATAAAAATTTTGCATTGAGGAGAATCTGCTTTCTTTAATGAATCAGGAAGCCAAGAGATGATATTACCCCAATTCTCGATATATTCATCAAATGTCCATTTATCATTCTCTTTCCTTATAGAAAAACAAAATTTCAAATTCCCATCTCGTTCCGCAAAAACATTAACTTTATCAGAAGGAGTCATACATTCCATTAATCTTTCTGGAGAAGGATCTGCATAAAATTTTTCCATGTTAAAATTATAAAAAGGAAGAGTCGATAATTTGAAATCATCTAATTCACTTAGATTTTTTCTCATTAATCCAAGTGGAGTAAAAGAACGAGAACTTTCTCTATTTACCTGTTCTTTAAATTCTTTTTTTATACTTTCAATAACTGATAGTTCTTCACTCGTCAAAGCTCGTGTAATCCCTGAAAACAGACTTCCTCCTGAGTCTGTTGTTTTATTTGTACAGGATACTACCAAGAACAATATTCCTAATAAAACAAGATTGTTTTTCATTTCACTTCATTTTATTAATTACTAATCGCATAAAAACTAAGAGGATTACATACACTTCGATATGAACCGATCCATGGATCTTGGTACTGTTATAAAAAACAAACAATACTTTTTTCATATTCATGCTTTATTCTGATAACGCTTCTATCAACACCTTATAGCTCCCTTGAGCTCCAGGTTTGGCATTTTCCATTGATTTCTTTGCATAAGCAATTGCTCTTGCTTTGTGTTCCGATGAAGCATTTTTCACTAAACGATGAAGTATTACATCCAAATTCAAACGAACCTTTGCATCTTGATTTGACGTCACTGTTTTCTCGTAAAAATCCAGCATCTTGTCATATTCCTTCTTATCATACATAGAAATAATTTTATGCAATAATGTCAAAGAATACTCCGGAGAGAACTGCGCAGAATTTACAAGCTTCCAAACTTGATCCATACTCTCTTTCGAAACAGCGCCTTTCAAATAATCGATAACTACGGGAAAAACAACTCTCTCAATCTTTTTATCTACTGCGCTATCACCTACCTGCTTAGCGAACTCTTTCCGGTTATTAACCAAAAACTTAAATTCTGCATCAGAAACACGATTCACAAAATTGTCATACAAAGCCCAAGCTGATACACTATATGATTCAGGAGCTTTCAATGTTGCCAAGTAAGATTTAACCTCACCATCCACATTCTTAAGTTCTCCGGCATCAGACATTGTCTGAAAATAATCTGCCATCAACTCCACCGATCTATCCCCTGTCTCGTATTTACTTTTCAAAATATAATAAGGTGTGCTTTGCTTCATACCCCTTTGTATTGCCTCCATGAACGCACGTGGGTCTCGACCTCCCAGAATTTTGTAGATAATATTTCCATCACCATTCAATAAAAACATGGTCGGGAAAGCGTTGACATCAAATTTTTTCTGTAAATCTATTCCTTCCCCTTTCTCCATATCCATTTTCAGGCTCACTAGATTCTGGTTAAAGAAATCACCAATAAACTTTTGCTTAAACACTTGATTACTCATCATTTTACAAGGTCCACACCACGTGGTATAACAATCCATAAAAAGAAGTTTGCCTTGATCCTTAGCTTTTTTCAAAGCTTCCTCAAAAGAAGATTCCTCAAATTTTATCCCATCTGTATTTACCATATCATTTATAGCGGCCAGATAAAATTTCTTCGCCCCAGAAGTTTCAGCCCGTTGTTTTAAATACGTGACCACTCGTTCCTGTTCTTTCTTGTCCAGTTCTTTTATTTCCGGTAAAGTTAAATCTAAAGCAGCCAACGTCTGCTCCGGTAGTGAATCCAGTTTATGCTCAAAAACATCCATCATCTTGTCAAATTGCCCCTCACCCCGATACCTTGCAATTTCATACAGGGGATACACGTGATGATTCTCTGTGATTCCGGCTTTTTGCATATCAAGATAAATATTCAACAACTCCTCTCCATCATAAACCTTTTTTCCGCTGGCATAAGGATAAATTTCCTGAAAATATAAACCGGCAATAATTCGATCTACTTTTTCTGCACCATTGGATTTCACAAAATCAGCTTTGTTTTCAACCATGTATTTAAACATCTCATCATTTACACTTTTCAACTGACGGGTAAAAAATTTCCAATACTCTTTTTTAGACCATTCCTTCTTTTTCAACTTGTTGAAAAGTTCTTCGATGATCTTTGCATACACCTCACCATCTTGATCTGCAACACTTAATATATCGGCATAATCACTCAAAAATTTAACACTCCGTTCTCCCGCCTCATATCTCTTGTTCATTCCAGCGAACGATGTTTTGGGATTTAATGCCTTCTCTAAAATCGCCTTGAATTCCGGGATCTGATACCCTCCCACAATCCGAT
>DYVS01000087.1:0-3416 GCA_020743075.1 Butyricimonas virosa
GACATCATACTCCCCATCGGGTCTGTTTAAATACAATAGGCTTTCGAAGTTTTTTCCACACTCTCTAACAGACTGAATCTTCTTTCTCCAAGACTCTAATGTCAACGTTGGATCCAATGTCCATGCATAAATCCCAGTCAGATTTTCCGGCACCTGCAACCTGTCTCTACCCGGTTGATTGGTATACACGAGTTCTCCACCTGGACGGAATACAAAAATTTCCTGATCCACGTGATCCAGTGCGTAACGAATAACATCAATCTCGTTTTTAGAACTTTCATTTCCGTTATCTCCCGCAACATTTTCTTTTCCTAATACACCTTTCTCCAAATCGCCCATAAATAGCATACATTCGATATTACAAATGTATTAAAAAACAAATACAAAAGAAATCTATTGTCTAAAAAAACAGATAATAAAAGCTTTAACGGTAAAAACACAGATAATAGAAAAAAAACTTTGACAATCGTATCGATTTTTATACATTTGCGAGCGAAAATGCTGTGTGTATACGAAAGGAAAAAACGAGTTTACTTATAAATGTTTAACTAAAAAATCAGAACTATGTTAGTATCTATTATTTACTTGCTTATTGTCGTATTATTGCTTGTTTCTATGTGGAAAGTGTACGAAAAAGCAGGAAGACAAGGTTGGGAAGGTATCATCCCTATTTACAATCTTTACGTAATGCTCCAAATCATTAACAGACCGTGGTGGTGGCTTTTGATTATGATTTTCGTTCCCATCGCCAACATCATTTTCTCAATTATTGCTTTAAAAGAATTCTTGGAGAAATTCGGAAAAGGCATTGGATTTACCATTGCAACTCTTTTCTTCCCTTTTATCACTTTCCCTATGTTAGCATTCGGAGACGATCAGTTTAGAAATGAATAATTCACTCTACATATTCAAAATAAAAAACCGGCATTTTGTCGGTTTTTTATTTATCTGCTATTTTTTTCAGTAAATCACGCATACATTCCTGCACCTTCACGGGGTCTCCCACGTAATTATTCACAAGAATCGTAAAAGCCAACATTTCTCCTTGCTGAGTTTTTAAATACCCGGCAAGCGCTCGAACCCCAAACATTGATCCGGTCTTAGCAACAACATTTCCCCGTAAAACCGGATGATCGGAATAAATCCGCAAGCCCCAATCCACATTCCCCTGTGGTAATGACAAAACAAAAGCATCACTTAAATACCTTTTTGCCCAAATCAATAGATCCGTGAATACTTCCGCCGGAACCGCATTCGCAGGCGATAAACCACTGGCATCTTTCAACGTAATACCACATGAATCTATCCCCATATCACCTAATTCTGTCTTTACCGTTTTCACGTAATCTGTCGGACTGATCAACTCTCCCAAAGCCTCAGCAAAAAGATTTACACTATTTTTATTTGTATAATAAACTATATCTTTCAAAAAAGGAGAAACCATAGTCAGCAATGCATGACGTTCTTCCTCTTCTATCTTTTGTTTATCCAACGTAATTCCTTTTCCCTTCAATCGTTTTTCTAGTTCAGCCCTAAAACAAGCGTCCGGGTGGTGCATCGCCCCCTTCACCGCAAAAGAAGAACGATTAGCTGGAATAGTCCCTTGAATTAATAACGTCGCAGCCTCCGGTCCCCCGTATATCCACGCATCATTCCCCTTCTTAGCGGAAGCCATTACCTCGTTCCGTAATTCCACTCCCGGAACAGAAGGAATAACAGATACAACCTTGGTTTGGGTACCCGACATCCCGGACTTCAAAGTAATCGTGTACGTATTATCCCGGTAATTAAATGGATGGTAGAGAGCCCCGTAATAATTTGCCACGTCTTCCCATGGCCAAGACCCCGGAATACGAGCCGGTTCTCCTTCGGTCTCTATAATAATATTTCCATGAATTCGTTTGATTCCCAAGTTTACAACCTTAGAAACAAGACTATCAATAAAGCATGCATTGGGAAAATATTTCGAATCTAATGTCGGATCACCTCCCGCTCGAATAACAATATTTCCTGAAAGTATATTATCTTCAATCTTTCCCGTATAAAAAACTCTTGTTGTATAAGTTAAAGAATCTCCTTCCCGTTTTAATGCTAATGCAGAAGAAAGTAATTTAATCACAGAAGCTGGACGCAATGCCATCCCAGCATCATGCTCGTACACAACCTGCCCTGTCTCCACATTTTTCACACAAACTCCTATCACTGCATGTTTCACTTCATCCCTTTCCCACAAACTTCGCTCTTCTATTTGAGTCTGTCCTAACACCGAGATCACAGAAATCAGCATGAAAAAAAACAGCCAGCCGGATCTCATCATTCGGTAATTGATTTCAACACATTGTTTACATCCTCTTCCGTTCGGTGTAATTTGCCCTTACAAAACTCAACAAGTACCGCCATTCGTTTTACCTTCTCGCTCAACTCATCCACATCCAACTTGTTTTCTTCCAACAACTTTACCAAACTTTCTATCTCCTCCATTGCAGATTTATAGGTTAATTTATCTTCCATAACCGATTATATTAGATGTTTGTTTCAATATCTTTAATTTCACTTCGAATAACTCCTCGGAACAATTCTGTTTCAAGTACATCCCCTTTCTTTACACTATCCGTCCCCCGAACCGCCTTTCCGTTGACACGAGTAATCGAAAATCCTTTTTCCAGTATATTTTTCGGATCAACATACTTCATTTTCGTTTCTACTAACTCCAGAAAATAACGATTAGCCGTAAACAATTCTGTTGTTTTATGTACCATCGTCTTTTGCATATCATCCAAACGATTCCTCTGACGCTCAAACAAGGCTCCAACCTTCCCTTCCACCTTCATCTTCAATTGATTCAATCCATTGATCCGATTCTGTACAAAAAGCCTTGAGGTATGTTCTACTTTCCGGGACGACAAGGTCAAATTATTTGCCTGCCCCTCTAAAAACAGACGGGTAAATTGCTTGAACTCCGTGATTCGTACTACCTGACGAGTTTTTTCTTCTTGCAAAATTCTTCTAGTCTCTCTCACCAAGGTTTCCTTAGCGTCCTCCAATACACTATCCACCTCGTTAAAGCACTCGATCAAAAAAGCTGCCGCTGCCGTTGGGGTCTTCACACTCCGATAAGCCACCCGGTCCACGATCGTTTCATCTCGTTCATGTCCAATACCTGCAAGAATAGGAATAGGAAACTGCGCCACGTTGGCAGCCAGCTCGTAGGAATCAAAACTACCCAAATCCGTTTGCGAACCACCCCCTCGAATAATCACCACCACATCAAAAAGTGATTCATACTCGTAAATTCTTTCCAAGGCAGCAATAATAGATTCTGTTGTTTTCTCCCCCTGCATAACGGCAGGAAACAACTTGGTATGAAAAGCATACCCGTAAACATTACGATGCAACTGATCCGCGAAATCAGATCG